>JAGLPW010000138.1 GCA_023137125.1 Candidatus Cloacimonadota bacterium
TAATACTATTATTAGGATGATCACTATGATCTGAATTCCAGAAGAGATTCAAATATATTGATAGATAATCATAATTACGATTATAGGAAATGAAAATATTAGAAAGCTCATATTGCCAGCTATAAGATAATATACCTCTAACTGAATCGAACATTCCAAGGGGATAACTTATTAATAATGAACTTGCTCCGGATTTATCAGTAGGTTCCCAGATATCTTCTTTCAGGTCTGAGAAATATTGATGTTCAAATAAACAGTAAATCCCGTTTCCAATTCCGAATGTATAATCGGTTCCTACGGTGGATAAGCGTGAATAATTTTTATCTTCTAAATTTTCATAAACATTTATGCATGATTCTATCCAAAAACCTAAAGCCAAATCCCAACGCAGATCTAGCCCATATTTTGTTACTGTATTAAAAGTGAGTAAATCAGTTGGACTATGATGAGTAGAAAAACCTGCTTCGCAATATTTAAAAGGATACTGGATCCTACAACCAAATTCAAGATTATCTTCTTCGTAAAAGAACTTATTTAGCGAAGTTTCATTTCGGTCTCCCCAGATTCCCCACAACCAGATATTTGCGTTATTGATAAAGTAGTATCTGCCTAGAATTGCCTTTACACCTTCTGTTGTTTTTGTCGGATCGTTTGGATTGATATTGTCAAACCATTGAAGAGAGCGTAGTATTTGAGCAGGTCCGAAATTTATTTTCTGTAACCCCACTCTGAGTTCTGTTTGAGATGCTGAATATCTCAGCCAACCTCTATACAGTTTTCCTATGATTTCAAAATCATTATCATTTATGTTTTTATAACTCAAATTCAAATCATAAGAAAACTCTGTATCAATAAGATTGTCATTTAGCTTATATAGATCAACAGTGAGTTCCGGTTTGTAATTTAGATCGGATTCTAGTTTATTTTGCTCATCGTATAAAGTAGTTGTAGAGATTACTTGATGCGTCAGATTCCATTCAATACAACTGATCTGAATAGCAATAATAACTATGAAAAAAGATAGTGTTATTCTTTTCATTTTGTACTCACATATGCGGATTTAAAAGCTTCAAAAAAAGCTTTGTCGAATGCTTGAAAAGAGTCTTTAGGCGCTCCTAGTATACGCTCTATAGATTTTTGATAGATCATGAAATGTTCATACATCTCATCTATTTTTTGGGGATTGTCTTTTGATTGCAAAAGTAATTTCGCATTGTGTTCTGCTATGCTCATTCCAAATATTAGAACAATCCGGGCTGTTGCCAGGGGATCATCTATATTGAATATACCTTCATCCTTACCTTGCTGGAAGATCGAGGTCATCAAAGGTAAAACATTTTCAACAGATTTAGTGTTAAATTTATAACGGAGCAGAAGGTTGTTATCGCTATAAAGTGCTTCAGTTATTGTCATTATAAAATCAATGTTCTCTACTTTGTAATTACCAGATTCTTTATACATTCTATTAAGTTTCTCAATTGCATTAATATCGGGATCTTTAACAATAGAATCGATTTTGCTTATGATGTTATGAGTAAACTCATCTGATAGGCAGTCAAGCAACTCTTCTTTTGACTTAAAATAGTGATAAAAAGCTCCTTTAGATATTTTCAATGCTTCAATGACCTTATTAACAGAGGTATTTGTATACCCATGTTTATAGAAGAGTTCCTGAGCTTTTTGCAAAATTTCTTTGCGCCTTTCTTCCGCTTTCTTAACAATTCTCACCATATATTCTACTTCCTTAACTTCCTACTGACCGACCGTCGGTCTATTTGTTGAATGCATAATAATTTTGTAAAGTTTTTTATTTGAAAATTTAAATAACTGGGTATCGCTTGTTGTCAAGTTGCAAGAGGTTTGTCATTTTGTTGCAAGAGGTTTGTCATTTTTGTGTTGCAGCAGTTTGGCATTTTTCAATTTTCGACTTGATTTTTGAGGGTGATTTCAAAGCCAAAAGTTGCAGCAGTTTGTCATTTTATGCCAAACCTATGCAACTTATTTAGCTTATATTTCCCTATAAAAATAAAGCAGTTCCGGCAAGATAGTAGAATAATTCAAAACCTTGCAACCAGTCTGCTGATTTCCTCGTCTTAGCCATCTTAATGTTATACCTAACGTCAGCTGTTACATTCATTCTGACATAGATTCGCTGATTGCCGTGTCGCATCTTTTTAACAAGTCCCCAGTCCTCGAATATCTTCAAATACTTGTGAACCGTATTGATACAGACTCCGGTAGCGGATCTACAGGCTGAAGCATCAAAGGAACCACTACAGTTATAGATATACTGCTTGATCTTATCACGGTGCTTAGTTGTATTGTCCTCAGCTCTCATGCTCATTCCTTTTCTCCCAGGAGTGCTGTGAGCTCATCATTGTTCTGAATGATTTCTGCATGGTTAATGATCTTGATCAGGTTGCGCATATTACCTTCGGACTTATGTACGATCAGATCGATGTTGGTATCATTAATATCAATTTCACAGACATCCTTTATGGTTTTAGAGATATCTGCTTTATCATTCGGCTGAAATTGGAGTGTATAAGCCCAGCGGTTAAAGAAGTAAGGTGATATTTGTTTTATGTCATTGTAAGTGTTCTGCATACCGATACAGATGTAAGTTCCGATAGTATCATCAGCAATGTCCCTGATAGCATCAAGGATATGTGTTCGTTTCATGGCATAATCAATTTCATCGATAATGATCACAGGTGGTTTATCATATCCTGTGTTGATGGTATCCTTTAATATCTCAAATAAACTATAAGTATTCTTATAATACGGAATCCCTTGAGTTTTACCAAGATTTTCATAAACTTTCTTGATCATAGCGATCAAAAAATCTTTTTGACGCATTGTACTATACAGTCTCATAAAGATAAAACCGTTCTCAGCTGCGAATTTTTCACCGAACCAGGTCTTGCCGATCCCCCAGATACCATAGATAAGCATTAAACCTGTTTGCCGGATCACATCACGCTTTCGAACCCGGTCTATATACTTCAGGGCTGTCTGTACATTCTTCGTCTCTGAACATACATTTTTCATCTTCTCCTCCTATCCTAATCCTAATGTTTTGATATCTGTATCTAATTTTCTTACTTTCTTTACTTTTGGTTTTGGTTGAGACACATCATCATGCGTCTTTACTTTTAAGGTTTGTTCGATCATTATCTCATCCATGGTTTTGCTCTTAGCCGGAATTTCTGGTTTTACATTATTGAATAGATTTGTTCCTTCACAATTCGATTCTATGAACTTATGATCATCTTTCTGGATATTGGATAATGTTTTGAGTGCCTGCTCTTTGGTCTCTCTAACGATTCGGTTCTGATATGCTATCCCTTTTTTAACCTGCTTTTCAGTTTGTTCTTTATTCTCAGATAAAGTTATCATCGGATGTACCTTCTCATTAGGTCTGGCAGTACAGATGAATTTACCATGTATATTATAGACTTGTATAAAGCTGATATTATTGGGATCGTATCTGAAATACATCTTCTCTCTGATATGATCAGCCAGGTTGGGATGCCAGTAGTTCTGCTTTAAGAATGTTATGCCGTTTCTGTTAACCAGTTTCAGATCATGCTTCAGCATCAGAAAATCTAACTCTGAAGGTGATATCCTGCGTTCTTTCGGACAGGGATGAGCCAGATAGATCTCTTCCGGAGTATTTCCATTCAATCCTTTGTGAGCCTGTTTGTGATAGAAGTTGTTTATATAGTAACTTATCAGAGATTGTGCTTCTGTATAGGTGAGAGGTCGGTCATTAATAAGCTTCTTCATAAAAGGTTCGTTACGATGCATATGGGCTGGTTTATCAGATATGCTTGCTCCTACATAGCCGTCTAAGAACCTTTCAAAAGCATTATTGAAAGTCTTGAACCAGCGCTCAATGATCTTAGCTCTGGCATTATAAGCTCGAGCAAATATTTCTTTAGTTCCCAATCTTTGGAACATACCACCCAACAGATCTTCCAGATCTGGATAATTAGAACTCTTGCTTCCGGTAAAGTACCGGGACTTGAATGCTTTCCCATTATCTATATAAACAACTCTTGGAACTCCACCGTAATTTATAAAAGCATTTCGATAAGCATTAGCAATATTTTGAGTATCTTCTGTAGTTGCAATAGATCCACCTACTATCATTCGACTGGCCCAGTCCATTACAGCTACAAATATCATTCTTTTCGGCTTTCCGGTTTGAGGATCAAGAATACGGAAGTTAAGTGTATTACCGTCTGCTATAAATACATCACCCGGCATTAGAAGAGATGGATCTCTCTCAATATATTTTATCAGATTATTTCTAAGGTGAGTCTCTCCATTACGCAGGAGATCAACTACGCGTTTATTGTCCTTTTCATATCTCTGCATCCAGCGTCTTAAGGTTGCAGGAGATGAGGGAGAGACCATATCACCGGACATTGCTTTTGTTTTGAGTGTATTGATAATAGTACCTATATAGACTTTACCTTGTTTCAGATAATATTTCAAGAGGTAGTTCTCTTCTGTTTCTGTAATGGTAACTGCACCGGGTCCGACCGAGTAGCTGGGAACCAGATCAAGATAATCGTTTCCGCCTTTCTTATACTTACCGATCCAGCGCTGTAAGGTTCGTAAAGAGACATTCTCATCAGCTTTATATTTACGCAGTTCGGTAACTATATCACCAAAATTGTAGAGCTCGACCGTGCGCTTATATGCCTCTGTTTTACTAATGGAAGCTTTGACCGCCAGATCAATGGCATATTTACATAGTTGAGCTCTTAGCTGTCCTATCCTTTTATAGGAGTCAGGTACTTCCGGTTCGGGTCTGGGATTATAGTCAGGCTGGAACAGTATATCACGCTGTTGTTTTTGTAAACAAAGTTCTGAAGTAGGAGCGGGGACGGGTGACGAGTCCGCCCCCTTGTGGTTGAGTTCCGGTTTATTTTCCTGTCCGGTCAGGATTGATCTGCATTCCTGCTCATTATTACACTTATCTTCACATATATTACAGCATCCGTCACAGCTGGGATGTGATGATCTGCATTGATTACATAGATCTTTGTTTTTTGGGTCAAAAGTGACCGCACTGACTGCACTGGATTTCTCCTCTTTTGAGATGACCGCACTGGACTTATTTTCAGTGACCGCACTGACTGCACTTGAATTTATTTTTGACCGCACTGACCGCACTGAAGTAAATTTTTTTTGCTCTTCTTCTTGAAAATGACCGCACTGAATGACCGCACTGACCGCACTGATCTCGACCATTCTCATTGGTTGCCCTTTCGGATTCGGTTCTAATCGGGTTGGTAATTTACCCTTCCTGGCCCAGCGTCGTATTGTCTCTACGGACTTACTGAGTCGTTTAGCTGCATCTTCAGTACTCAACCACATATTCTCTCCTTATTAAGCTCTTAGGAAAACCCACTGATCAGAGGGTTTTCCGAATAGTTCAAATCTGCATGGTGTCGGTTTTAAAATATAAAAAGGTCTAATCACTTGGAATATCCATTTTGGGTCGTTATGGTTCGTTTTTGGAGTTTTGTCTGTTAAAGTACCTTTCTACATCTCCAACCTTTTAGTATTCTACTTTGGAATGTCATTAATACGTCTTCGTTAAAAATGATATATTTCATTTTCCTTCCAAATCGTGATTACCAACTATTTGTAATTTGAGTTCAGGTGAACCTTCCGGTAAGATTCGTGATCCATCCGGATTATATCCCAGATTATGAATTATCTTTAATATCTTGCGATCAATAGTCGGCATGTTCCTTCCATTTAGATAATGTCTTAGTGTTCCGTACTTTATATCGTGGATTTCACAAAAATCTTTCTGATCTCCGAAATGTCGTTTAATAATGAACTTCATCTCTGTTTTGTCTATTTCCACTAAAGTGGGTTTACTAATTACGCTTGACATATTATCTCCTATACCGATTCTTTTGATATCCACTTATGTGGTCAAGTAAAGTATTCAAACGTTTACCTGTCAAGAAAAAGGTAAACAATATTTAACCATGAGGAAGGTAGATGTCTTTAGGAAATCGTTTAAAGGCTGTTAGAAAGCACTTTAATCTTACACAGACAGTATTTGCTTCAAAGTTAAATATCACTAAGGTTACAATCATTAATTATGAAAAAGGGAATAGATATCCTGACTCGAAATTATTAAATCTAATTCAAAAATTATTTAAAATAAATTTACATTGGCTTCTAACCGGTGAAGGTGAGATGTTCATTACGGACCGGGAAGCTGAAAGCACTGATGATATTCATATCATGCATATAGCAGCTGATATTGCTGCCGGAGAACCTGCAGAAGTAACAGCGGAGAGGCTTGAGACTTTAACTATAGGTCATACATTAATACATAACGTTAATGATTATTTTTGTTTCCAGGTGAATGGTCAGAGCATGGAACCTTACATTGAACATCAGGATCTCGTGATCATAAAAAAAGACAGTAACTGGAAGGATAAAGAAAACACCGTTTGTGCTGTCCGGGTAGATGGTGAGATCACTTTAAAGCGTATTATCCATGGTGATAAACACAAGCTGTTAGTACTTATATCAGATAATAAAGGCTATCCACCCATAATTGTAGATCCAAAGCATTCTGATGTATTATTGATCGGATCACTTTATCTGGTTGTGAGAAGAGTGGAGTAGGGGATAGAATCATTATGATGAATAAGAATAAGAAAAAAATTATCTTTATTTGCATGTTAGTTATTTTATCTGTTTTTATTTTATCAAATTGTTCTGAAATACTTTCTTCTGATTCGAGTGAGACATATTGGATTAATTCAGACTCTAATGTTAGACATAATTCAAGTTGTAGATGGTATGGGAATACTAATGCAGGTTATTATACAACTGAATTGATTGGAACAGCCTGTGGCATATGTGGTGGGTAGAGGTGTAATCCAACCAATCAAGCTTGTATAAAACCAATTTTCAGAATATTATAATTCATTTAGATTAAGTAAAATAGCTGCTAATGTTACCCAACATAATATTTGGTATTCTCTATTCTTTATGAAAGGTTAAAGTTTTAATTGATAATAGTTATTAAATAATAAATATTTGAGGTTACTATGGCAAATGAAACTATCAATGTAGAAATCAAAAACTGCAATAATATTAAAAGAGCTAATTTAACAATTACTAAGAATCATTTAAACATAAAATATGCAATGAATGGTGCAGGAAAATCTAGTATTGCAAATATAATTGAATTAGCTTCTAGAAATGAATCTATGTCAGAGTTTACACCATTTGGTTCAGACTCACATCCAGAAGTGATATTCTCTGAAACAGTTCAAAATGTATTTGTATTCAATGAAGATTTTATTAAAACAATGATATTCAAAGAAAGTGAAGTACTACCTAATTCTTTTGAGATATTTATTAAAACAAAGGACTATGATGATAAACTAGAAACACTAAATACTCGCTTAACAAAGTTAAAGATCGGAATTGGAGAAAATCCGGAAATTATTGATATGCTTAGTGTATTTAGTGAAGTTAAATCAAAAATCAGTTTAAGTATAACAGGAGATTCTATCAAAAAAAATCCTTTTGTTAAAAGTTTACTTACAAAAGAAAATATCTTCAATGTTCCAGATGAATTAAAGAAGTTTAATAGTTTCTTCGAAAATGAAAAACTTAATGTTGATTGGATTGATTGGAAAAATAAAGGTTCAAATTATGATGAGATATCAGGCTGTCCTTTCTGCGCAGAGGAACTACCAAAGACATATTCAAATGAAAAAAAAGTTTTTAATAAAAATTATAGAAAAACAAGTACTAAAAACATAAAAGATATGCTCGAATATTTCGATAAACTTTCAGCGTATATAAATGCAGAAAAACTCGATATTTTACAAAATTGCATCAAATCAAGCGAAGATCAGGAATTCATTGAACTTAATTTAAAGAAATTCATCGAAGAACTTTCATTTATTTATACTAAAATAGAAAAGGCAATAACTTTTGACTCTTATAGCATTAATAGAGACGAAATCAATAAACTTGATGAATATGTTAAATCTCTAAAAATTGAGTTAAAAGGAATTGATATTTTTAATAATGAAAAATCAAGCGACATTATAGGTGAAATTAATTCACAGCTTGAAATATTACTTGTTGAGATAAATCTATTAAAAAAAGAACTGGGCGTATTAAAGACTACTATTCAAGTGGCTGCTAATAAGGCAAAATCTGATATTAATTCATTCCTTAAGCAAGCTGGTATCAGTTATGAGATAATGATCGCACCTATCTCACAGTCAGAATCAACCACTATGTTGAAATATAAAATTAATGAAGATGAATTAATTGATGTAGATAATATAAAGAAGCACCTTAGTTGGGGTGAAAAGAATGCTTTTGCATTAGTCCTATTTATGCATTATTCGTTGAGTCAGAATGCGGATTTGATTATATTGGACGATCCTGTATCTTCTTTCGACATCAATAAAAAATATGCAATAATTAATAGGCTTTTTAAAAATAAAGGAACATATAAGAGCTTTTATCAGCAAACGACAATTTTATTAACTCATGATTTTGAACCCATTACGGATTTTGTGATCAACTTAAAACCAACAGGTGGTTTTGTTGTTCCAAAATTCTTAAAAAATGAGAAAGGTCTTTTAACAGAATATGAAATTCAAGTTGAGGACATTAAATCAATCATTTTTTTACTGCGAGAAAATGCTAAAGATAAGACACTAAATGACCTATACAGGATTGTCTTTCTTAGAAAATATATTGAATATACAAATGAAAATAGTGGAGCTTCTAATGCATATAATATAATATCTTCATTAATACATGGTAAGTTAAAACCTGACAAAAAAGTTGATGTAGCGGCTTTTATTGATTTAGATCAAGATGATGAGAAAGAAGGAAATGACTATATAAAATTCTTCATTCATGATTTTGATTACAATAACGTATTAGAATCCTCGTTCAAAAAGGAAAAGTTATTAGATTTATATAAAGTTGAAGAAAACGATTATTTAAAAATGCAAATTTTTAGAGTATACATAGTCATCTGTAAAGTAAGAGAAAAAATTGATGACATCTTATTAAAGTTTATTGATGAAGTATATCATATTGAAAACGATTATATTTATTATTTGGATTTTTTGAAATTTAATACCGTTCCCATCTACATATCAGAAAGTTGTGATAAGTTCATGTTGAATGAAATGAAATAATTGTAAATGAAGTTAATACAATTTAAGGTAAAAGATAAAATACTGGAGGTATAAAAAATGGGAAGTAGAGGAGATGGAAGTTTTGGGAATTACCAACCAAAAGCTGATCAAACCAAATGTGGAGAAGACATTGGAGCTGTATCACTAGAAGATGTTACTTTATATGAATATTATAAGAATAATGGAGAGCTTCCTAAGGTCGATGAACTTATTAGAGTTGAATTCCATGATGAATCAAAACGACTTGTTGCAATATCTGATTTAACAAATGAGATAATTGGAGCAATACCTACAAGATTTAATTTCATGCTAATTTGCATTAAAAATAATTATAATTATGCTGGTAAAGTATTTGCTATGATTAATCATCCACTACCAAGAGTTGAGGTGGAGATAAATGCAATCTAAAAGAATATTAATTGTTGGTGATGTATTCGTTGATGTTAATGTAGCTAATAGAAACAATTCACAGAATGTGCATTTAGGAGGTATATTCCACTCGGCTAGAGCTTTTTCTGTAATTCATAGCACTTATGGAATCTGTTATACTGCTCCACCTTACTTAGAATCAAGTATTACAAAATTTTCTGAAATACTAAACTGCTCTTACAGAGAAAATCTTGCTACAGTTGATGGTGCCCCCAATGTAATATTGATAAGAGATAGATTTGAAGCAGGAAATCAAGAATATTCTGAAATCCTTAGAGATCAATACAAATTAAATGGTACAAATGATTTTGAGAAAGTTATCCAAGTATTTCAACCAACAGATGTGCTATTATATCCAATAAAAGAATATACAGAACAAATCTTACATATATGCAATAAATATAAAATTAATATTCATATTGATGTGCAGTATATTGATAACACAATGAACTTTGTTCAAATCGGTAAATATGATGTGAGGTCATTAATGCTTTCTACATCTACTTCTTATTTTATTAATGACTGTAAGAAGGATGTTTCTATTCTGAAGTCAAGACTTTACAAAAGTGGTGTCAAACTATTAATTTTAAAAGAAAATAGAGGAGGATCTAGAATAATTGATTTAGAAAACGATATTACATATGATATACCATGCTATCCTATTGAGATTAAGCACTCTATCGGCCTAGGTGATTGCTATAATTCAGTTTTTATTGCAAATGATAATGGAAATGAATTTGAAATTGCAGGGAAAATGGCATCCTTTATTGCTTCACTATACTCTTGTACATATGACTATAACTTGTTCAAAGATTTAGTTAGTAAGTTTATGTCCAATAGTATTGAAAGTCTTAAACAGTTAACCGGGCAACGTTTGGCTTGGGAAGATCGGGCTAATACTATGATTTACATTGCCGCTCCAGATTTTCCAGATGTTGATACACGAATAATCGATCAAATAGAAGAAAACTTAGTCTATCATGGATTTCCTGTTCACCGTCCAATTAAAGAAAATGGTTTAGCTAAAGCTGATATTAGTAGAGCAGAAGAGCTAGCTATATTTGAGAAGGATATAGTTTCTTTAGATAACTCAGACCTTATGATAGCAATTTTGCTTCAAAGCGACCCAGGAACACTAGTCGAAATAGGATATTTTTTCAAATCAAATAAACCGATTATTCTATTTGATCCAAATAAAATTGCTATGAATATGTTTTTGATGAATTCGGTTAGTAAAGTGTGTTATAGCATGGATGAAGTCACAGACTCAGTATTTACACATTTAAGTAGGAGATAATATGAAATCGAATACTGTATTACTTTTGGCATCTGGTGGGATGGATTCTACAGTATTAGCTCATAAATTAGTTGATGAAGGTAAAAATGTTAAAATCCTTTTTTTTGATTATTCACAACATTTTAAGGATAAAGAATATAGTCAAATGTCGATGTTGTTACCGTTAGATTGCTCGAGTGATATTGAAATAGTTGATATATCGAAAATATATAGGTCTTCTGAGTCTAGGATGATAAAGAAAGTAAATTTATGGAAAGAGAATATTATTTCAGATGATCTTTATCTACCATATAGAAATTTAGTATTCTTTGCACTAGCTTCAGCCTATGCTCAATCAAATGGTATTAATAAAGTATATGCAGCTTTCATTGATAGTAACCATGTTAAAGAAATTGATTGCTCAATTGATTTTTTCAATAATCTTAACCTATTACTAGGAGAACTAGGATCGGTTACAATTGAATTACCGTTTAGAAATATGACAAAACTTGATGTAGCAAAACTTGGAATTAGATTAGGTGTAGATATTGCGAGAACATATTCTTGCCATGTAAATCCAGATTATCATTGTGGTTCATGCCCTAATTGTGTTGATAGGCAAAATGCCCTAAATAGTTTATAAATTGTAGGTTAATATGAGTGAATATTGTATTGATGATTTTAATAAATTAAGAGATTTTATTAATTTTTTCGAATTTGATCTTTCTTCATCTAGTAAAATATCACAAACATTAAACATATGTGCTGTTCTAGCTGAGGTTGTTTTACAATCAGGTATGAATTATAATAATGTTGTTAGGCCAAGAATTGTTAGAATTTTAAAAAACTATCCCGACTTAAATACAATTGATAAGATGAATAATGTGTTAGATTTTAATAAAGTTCAAGAGATTCTAATTTGGAAAGGTAAAATTCGAATTAAAAGGTTTTTAAAACTGGTCTTTTTTCTTAATGAACAGAGAATAAACTCTACTGATGAATTAAAATTATGGTTAAGTTTAACAAGTAATCAAAACCAATTATTAGAATTAGAAGGTATCGGACCAAAAAGTTTAGATTATCTAAAATTACTTGTAGGAATCTCAACAATACCAATTGATAGACACCTTTCTAATTTTGCTGAAATGAGTGGTGTATCAACTAAGAAATATGATTATTTGAGTAATTTATACAAACAAGTTTGTAAATATTTAAAAGTTGAGTATCATATTCTTGATTCAGCAATATGGAATTTCATGAATTCTTTGTTAGTATGATATTAAAGTTTGACGTTGTTCCCGAAATCTTGTCCAAAGTTAATGTGTAAAAAAATTATTATAAATTCACTTGAATAAGTAATTTAACAAGAAAATGCCAAACTGCTGCAACTTTTCTTTTCTAATATTTTAATTCATTTTAATTCAATACAATAGCTACTCAAGTTACCCAACTAAATTAATAATTTACTCTATATTCTTGAATAATTATATAATAAAAGATATTATGTTTAGGAGAAGAGAATGAGCAGAGATCATAATACTGATACTGAAGGATATCCATTTGATCAATCCCCAAAATTACGAGTTTGGGAAAAAGGAACTATAGTATCCGGGTATGATGCAAATAAATTCAGAAAGGATATTTGTGGATATTGGATAAATTTTAATGAATACGGCAATATCATGTCTGGAAACGGATGGGAAATAGATCACATTAAACCAGTATCTCAGGATGAATCAGACGATATTAGGTGAAATAAAATATTGAGGAGTTCAAATGGAAAGGAAAGAAGTAAGTGCCATTTTGCAAGACGATTTTATTGAGTTTTTGAAACAGAATAACTTGTATGATTCATATATGAAAAAAGAGTTATTATGCGAATACTGTCAAAAACCAATAAGTGAATATAATGTTTTCACAATTTATTTTGATACAAAAATTAAATTTTGCTGCGATAATGAAAAATGTATTGAATTTTTTAATAAAAGGAAAAAAAAATGATTAACATTTATATTGTTGTAGGAACACCTGTAGTAACAATTGGAATAGGATTAACAATAGCACTTCACTTCTTAAAAAATCCCGAAGAAATTGATAAATGGAGTGCTCTTTATAATAAATTTAAATTTTGGAAAGATGAAAATCGTGAGAGAAAAATAATCTCAAAAACTTTAGACTATAAAATTACTAGAATTGCAAAACATATTAATAGTGAATCCGAAGGTATTTTGCCATATGGTTTAAGAGTTAAATGGACAAAACCTGATGAAGTTATATCATATATTGAGCAAAATGAAGTTATTGTCGTTTTATCAAAAGATGAAAACTCAGATAAAAATATTGTTGAAGCTTGTTCAGCCTTTGTTCCAAAAGCTTTACTTCCAACATCAAGAAATTGCATTGATGAGACCCTTTTGAAAGCTATGGACCAATATGTTATAAAACAAATTTTAAGTTATGGTTCTTTCGATTCTTCATATAATTATTTTATGAAACACTTTTTTTCTGGAATTATTAAATCACATCCTACAGCTAATTTATTTTATAATCATATTTCTAAAGTAGACACAATAGGTTTTTTTACAAGAGTCTTACTAGAAGAATTTAGAAGGTTTGGATTGTTATTATATGGAACTTCAGAAGAAACATCTTTTAAAAATGAATCAACCAGATTTCTTACATACCTTTATAATATAGCAAATAGACAACATAGTGAACGTGTAAAATTACAATTTTTAGGTGAAAAGATTAAAATCGGGATTATATTTGTAGCGCAAAGAGCAACATTAGAGAAATGGGGTCTTGAGGCTCATATAAGTCGAATAAAAAAAGACGTTGATATCGGTATTAAACGAGTATATGTTTTTTCATATGCCCATTCTTATGATGAAATGATTTATGATAAAGCTGGATATGTCGTTGATTACAAAACGAAAAAAACTTTTAAGTCTTTATCTCAATTGGAAAAAGAGTGTAGAAAAATTAATAATATTACATTTCTAAAAAAACAAAATTATATTACAAAAGATGCTAGCGGTAAAAATCGAAGAGCAAAGTATTTATTGTTCCAATCAACATAAAAAGATCTTTAACAAGAATGATAGTTGATAGTTGGTGTTATTTAAATGAATCGGAATTATTAATGGTTTAGATGAAAATCTTAGTGATCTGTACTATATCACCAGTATGGTGAATTAGTGAATATTATTTGGAGGTATTTTGAAGAAAAAAGTGAAGATTTTTAATGTTATGTCGAAGTTGTTGTTATCCCACCAGATGGGAGGATTAACAACAATAGGCGTTTTACTGCCGTTAGCAAAAATTATAAACGTGACATTATGCAAAATTTCCTTCTAAGTGTATCTGCTTCTCTGTTTGCTGGAATATTATTAATAATAATTGTCAGTAAAACCTCTGATAAAGCAAAATGGGTTCTTATTGGAATATTAGGAAGATTAACAAACTCTGATTTAGATTTTGTTTATGAAAATAAAAAAGCTTCCATTTCAGAAATTGAAAAAGAAATAAAAAGAGCGAATGAAATCTTTATCTATGCAAGCAGGGGTAATGAACTTCACAGAGAAACATTTGAATCCATTTTCATGAATAAACCAAAAGGCAGAAAAGTAATCATTAAAATACTTCTTCCTGATTCATTGAAAAAAGCAGACAGTAATGATTGGATATCACAACGGGAAAATGAGCTTAAAAAATTTGATAAATCTCATGGCAATGGATTGTTCAGGTCACAAATAACTTCAAATATAGAATTTCTAAAATGCTATGTAGAATCCAATGAATTAGAGCTTCGTTTATATGATTATCCTCATACTGGCAGAATTTTAATAACAGATAAATTTTTGTACTTCACACCATATAGCAAAGAGACACACGGTAGAAATAATTCTGTTTATAAATTTAAACGAGGTGGTGAAATGTATAGTAATATGAAAAGATATTTTTTCCAAATCTGGGAAAAATCAAGACAAATGCCATTAAAAGAACTTTATGAATAATAATTATTAAATATGTTAGGGTTGATTTAATTTTAAGATTTTGAATAAAGGATAACTACTAATTATGCATGAGAAAGGAAGAAAATATTTTGTCATTGTCCCCGAAAACTGATCCAAACTTAATGTGTAAAAGTGTGTAAAATTACTATTATATGTAAGTTAGCAAGAAAATGCCAATAATAAACTAATAAAAATAAAACCTAAGAAAAAATCTTCTTTATTAAAATTCTGCAAATAGTTTTGCTAATGTTTAGGAGCTTTGAATTTTAGAACGTGAAATTGAAGAATCAGTTGGATGGATATGGGAATTCTACACTTGTCTCTCCCTTTTATCGCTTCTTTAATGGCAATCTGGATAAAGATATCTAATATTTCAGCACATCATTCTGAACTATTGTCAGATAACATCATAGTGATCTATCAAGATGATATCCATCACGAATGCTATTATATTCACGCTTAGAAGTAATGCTAATCCCCATATGGAGTAGATGTCTGGAATGAATTTCCGCAGGCAAAGAATAGTGACAATGAGTAATGAATTCATAACAGCCCAAGCCCAAGGTATGGCTTCTCGATGCCATGCTTTGAAAACGAGTCCGAGTAACCATTGAGAGAAAATCCAAATCACGTCCACACAATACAGAAAAATGAGCAAATCGATGAAATCGACTGACACGGTTCTGTTTATTGCAATGGATGAAAGACCACCCAGAAAGCACAACAGTAAAGTTTGGATTGTAATGATGAGAAAGTCATAGAGCCATATGTCACCACGCATCTTCACAATATGCTCACTTTGGAGGTGGAGTTGGTTACCTATGAAAAATCGCATGCTCGTAAAGAAGAACGTGAATGCAAGAAAAAGAGCTCCGAGTGTGATACCATTGGTGCGAATAGATTCTCTAACTGGCGTGAACATTTCAGTATAGGCCATTCCGATCAACATAGCGATGAACACTGAGGCAATTATGTTCCTCTTCTCAATTAGTGAGGAATCTTTGCCTTCGCGGAATTCCGGATGCAAAAGGTTGTGGATTGTACTCTTCGTGGGATTTGATTCATTCGTCATATCTTGACTCCATACTATACATCGCAAAATACTGCGAGTATCACAATATATTACCCTTATATCTTAGCTTAGTTATATCATTGATTATTATAACATAGTTTACTTTTTTTATCATAATACAATAAAAGTTATTAATAAATTCAAGAGTCAAGTAATTTAATATCTTAATAACAAAAAATATTTGTACTAATATTTATTTGACGTAGTCCCTGCAAACTGATCCAAACCTAATGCGTAATAATGTGTAAATTTACTATTCTATATAAGTTAGGAAGAAAATGCCAAACCGCTGCAACTTTTCTAATTAAATCAATCATGTATTGCCGTAAGTTATCCATTGATCTGTTACCTTACAAGTTCCAAATTATGGGCTGTAACGGCTCATCATATTGAATAGGTTAAATACTATTATTCTCATCATTCTTATAATTAAAACCCATTAATCGCGGCTTCAGTTTAAGAAGCTTCATTATACAAATAAATAGCAGATAAATATAAATGTTTTGACAATTTTTTTTAATTTTTTTTATTCAATTTATAAATCAATGTATAATAGATTGAACTTTAAAATTTTTATCATTGCGATAAATGTACGATATTAAATAAGTAATTTTCATTATAGAAAACATTAGAGAATTCAGTAAGATGTAAATATAGTCCCAAATAAAACAGGTAAAAAACGATAAATAAAAAATGAAAGAGGTAATAATGGATCCCAATAGTCCTTCAGGAATCTACAAATGCACAAAATGTAAGAATATTGAAACACATATCCAGGGAGAAGAATTTGCTCCATGCTCAGAATGTGATACTAATTCATGAATAGTAATTGAAAAGGATAGTTAATCTAATGCCATGCTAACGGACAACATAAGTGAAGCAATTCCTACAGCATACAAAAAATGCCAAACCACTACAACTTTATTACTCAATAAAACTATAATTCATTCTAATTGCATTAAATAACAACTAAAGTTACCCAATCAAATTCTCCATTCACTCTATATATCCAGATATGTTTATTATAAAAGATACTATGTTTAGGAGAAATCATTTCAGCAAGACAGAAAATATAGAAGTAAGTTGTATATTTACTCAACAATTGAATAGATTTATAATTCTTCTGATGCTAGTTTTAGTTAGCATTTCGATTTTCGCTGATGAAGAAATCGTACATCTGAGATTAGGCACAGCATCAAAAGAAGGAAACTATTTTCCATTAGGTGTAAGTATAAGTTCTCTTATTGATTCTGCGCAAACGGATTTTATAATTGAAGTGATTGAAACAAAAGGTTCAGTTGATAATATTGAAAAATTATCACAAGGGCAGATCGATCTTGCAATAGTTCAAAATGATATCTGTTTTTTTGCAGAAAATGGATTGGAGCCATTTACAAAAGATATTAGAAATCTGGTTGGTATAATGTCTTTGTATTTGGAACCAATTTATTTACTAACTAATGATTCTTCATTTAATGATTTAACGAAATTGATTAACAATAAAGTTAACGTTGGTCCAATCGGTAGTGGTCTGCATATTGATGCGAAAATAATTCTAAATTCGCAAAATTTATGGTCTAATACAATAAAGAAATATGATTCACCTATTAATGGAATTGATGAACTTGTTCAAGGTAACATAAATGCTGCTTTCACAAACGTAATACCAGAATCCCAAAAACAATGCATTATCAACGGAGATGTCAGCTTTATACCTATTTCTTCAAGTATTATATCAAAATTAGAAAAAACATATCCATATTTCACAACTTGTGATATTAATGAATCCGGAGTTATAGATTTCTCACAAAAGACAATAGCTGTTAAATCACTCTTGATATGTCATAAGGATCTAGATAAAGATATTATTTTCAATTTAACTAAACTAATATATGAGAATATTGAAACTTTAGATTTTCCGCTACAAAGAATATCGAGAATTCGTGAAGATATAGTTAAATCAATGTCTTTGAAAGAATTTCATCCCGGCTCTAAAAAATACTTACAAGATATTGGGATTTTACGATCACAATCATTATTTAGATATTTGTGGCTAGTATTATTTATTATCACATCAGTAATATGTATTGTTGTCTTGCTAAATGTTATTTTAATCCCAAAATCTTTTAGAACTCACAGATATGTCAGTCTTAATACGAAAATGTTAAGAAGCATTACAAGTCTACATAATTTTGTTTCCCAACACAAGTATTTATTTATTCTGATTTGTGTTTTAACAGCATATTTTACAGTGATAATTTTTGTAAAACGAATTGAGCATAATTGGGCAATTCAGCATAATTTAATAAGCAATTTTGACAATCAATCATTTAAACTAAATTTATTGTGGATGTTCATTTTTGGAAGTAGTGGATATAACGATAATTTATTTCCCAGCAGTCCATTAGCAAAATTCCTGGTTACGTTTATTCCACTTATAGGAATAGGTGGTTTTCTTTCAATGGTGGGCTTCTTAACTTCAGATAATATTAAGAATAGGCTTTTAAAAGCAAGAGGAGTGAGGTCAAAAATGTTTAAAGATCATATAATTTTATGTGGATGGAACAAGAATGTTCCCTACATAATTAATAATTTGATGCATCAGAATATTTTATATAAAAAACCGATTGTAGTATTAGCAGAAGTAGATGATGAATATCCACTTAAAAATAACAACATTAATCATGATCTTGTAACATATGTGCGAGGTCATGCGACTAATAAAAACGATTTAGATCGAGCTAATATTCGGGAGGCGGATATTGCAATTATTATTGCTGATTCAAATTCTTCTGAACCAGATGCAACAAGTATTTTAAAAATTTTAACAATCGAAAAATATGGACATGAACTAGAAGAGCAGGGAAAAAGAAAAAATCGAGAGAATATCTATACAATTGCTGAAATTCAAAATGCTGATAATTTTCAAACTGCTTACGATGCCCATGTTGATGAAATAATCTCTCTCGAAAATATTAAATCGAAAATTCTCGTTCAATCAATATTAAATCCAGGAGTTTCAAAAGTCATTAATGAAATATTGACTTACAATGAATTTAATGATATTTATTCTATTAATTTGGATAGAAAAAGTAGCTTGATTGAGTATACTTTTGATGAGATATTAGTGAAATTGCGTGAAAATAATATCTTACTTTTGTCAATAAGTATTGGGAATCATAAAAGTCGAAAAGAGCAACTGGTAATTCAGAAGAAGTATGGCTTGAATAGGACTGTTCTAACTAATCCAATTACACAAAATGAATTGAGTTATAAAACAAAAGAGGGTGATATTTTAATAGTGTTAGCCCAGTATGAAAAAACTATTAAAAATGCTTTGAAAGCAATATCATAACTAGAAGATAAGAATTTCATTTATTTATCATTTGGTCTAGTTGTAAATTACGTTAGTGTTTTAATTAAGAATCAGTTAGTATTTAAGACTTGAGTATTCGTGTCAGCAAAAATGTTAATTTACTGGAGGATTACATGAACTTGGTTGAAGTCTTAGGTTTAATTGCAACAATAATTAGTATTAGTTCATTTATCTACTATTTGATAAGAAGAAAAACTCCAACAAAAATAAAATGGAGAGAAGCTGAAAAAGCAGCAACAATTATTGTCGATAAAATGATAACTAATAACTATAAACCAACGTTAATATTCGGGATAGGTAGAGGAGGAGCCATATTTGGGTCTTTGATATCTGGTAGTTTTGGACATATACCATTATTAGTTGTAGATAGAAATTACAAATGGAGTGAAAATGGAAGAACGGAAGAGTTAAATTTACAATTAAATTTACCTATAACTTTTTTACATAAAGTCTTGTTAGTTGCAGGAGAGTCACATAGTGGAAGTACAATGAGATGTTTTGTGAATTATCTAGAAAAAATAAAAGCAACTTCAATAAAGAAAGCTGTTCTTTTTCTAGAAGATGATTGTCCAATTAAAATTGATTATTTTGGTCTAAGATCTGCTAATAATAAGATTCTCATGCCTTGGATGTCTTCCTCACGATATTTAAGATCAGATCGTGTTTCAACTTTATCAATAAGACCAAAAGATAATTATAAAATAACTGTTTTTTTTGTTCGTCATGCTCAAACATATTCTGGAGAGGATATTTTCACCGGAAGAAATGATTATGGGTTGAGTATTAAAGGAATTACTGAAGCCTTGGAATGTGGTCACTCATTCATTTCACATAATATTAAGAACATTTATTCAAGTCCTTTAGGAAGAGCAATGAAAACTGCAAAGATAATTAATGATTTTATACCCGAAGCAAATTTCAATGAAAATGAAAAACTACAAGAAATAAATTATGGGGACTGGGAAGGTCTTTCTAGAAAAAACATCAAGAAAACTTTTCCAAAGCTCTATGCTTCTTGGGAAAATGATCCAATTAGCAATATCCCACCAAATTCTGAAACACCTGAACAAACTTTAAACAGAATTAAGTTTTTTTTAGAGATGATTGTTGATAATTTTTTTGGATCTGAGAATGTGGAAATCATAGCAGTTTCACATAAGACCTTAATTAGAATATTACATACTTTTTTATTAAATGATTCATTATCAAATTATAGAAAGTATAATATTAGCAATTGCCAAAGAACAAAAATTCAATATGATGGTAAAAAGTGGATTCTTTCGGATGAGAATTAATAAAATAAAAGAATTCATACTTTTGTGAAATCTGAGAGTTTAAAAATTGACGTTGTCTCTTTAATCTGGTTCAAACTGCTAAACTATAAAAATTAACTATTATACATAAATTATCAAGAAAATACTAAACTGCTGCAACTTTTAATACTCAATAATATAATTCATTCTAATTGCATTAAATAACTACTAAAGTTACCCAATCAAATTCTTTATTCACTCTATACATATAAGAATAGATAATGAATACAATAAAGCAGGAGGATAGAATGAACAGATGTTATAGTACCGATGCTGAAGGATATCCATATGATCAATCTATGAGATTGCGAGTTTGGGAAAAAGGAACTATTGTGTCCGGATATAATGCAAAAGAATTCAGAAAGGATATTTACGGGTATTGGATTAAATTTAAAGAATACGGTAACATCATGTCTGGAAACGGATGGGAGATAGATCATATTAAACCAGCATCTCAGGGTGGATCAGACGATATTGGTAATCTGCATCCCTTACAATGGAAGAATAACCGTAAAAAAGCTGATAATTATCCCTGGAATGTATGGGATTGTTAATAAATGAATTAGGAATTAAAATGCAGTTTAAAACTGCGAGGAGAAATTATCATGAAACGATTATTATGTTGTATTGCATGGATAGTCGGAGCCGTCGTTCTCATCATCACTTATTATCTATGTATCATGTTTTCAAGTATCTTTATTGGACCAAGTAGAGCACAAAAGCATTGTCAGCCAATCCTCGACAGGTTAACAAAGCTAGCTAATTGCTGTGCCGGCAAAGAAGACTAAAATGGAAGAGAATGAAACTAAGCCCTGTTACTGAATCCCAATAGCTTTAGCGGTGCTCGGTGGGCTCTGTTTTATATTGAGGAAATTATTACGCAAGAGACATATCCGGAAGTAATGAATCCGGATATTGCTGTTCATTAACTCATTGAGCCGTTACTCCACAAGCCCCAAATTGTAGGTTGTAACGGCTTATCTTATTTAATAAGTTAAATACTATTATTCTTGACACTAAAATCACTAAAATCATTTATTTCATGGTTTCGGATTTATTTGATTCTATCATCATGAGTTTTTCAACAAAATTATAAAACAAGGAATAAATCATGAATGAAGAAATTTATAGTTTAGTTCGTAATAATGCCTTCAATCTAGCAAATTCAATGATACGAAATTATCATGATGCTGAAGACATCGCCCAAATTGTTTCTTTAAAGTATCTGCTTAATCAAGAAGAAATTCTTAATCCTATAGCCTGGAGTTTTAAGGTTACGAAAAATGAAGTTTATGGTAGATCTAAAAAGAATAAGAATTCAGAAGTTTTATTGCAGAAAGAAGCAATAGAGAGTTTTGAAGAAAAAAAACTGGAAAATGTAATGGGTAAAATTCAGGATTATGATAAGCTGGTCAGTCTAGATGAAGCAAAGCAGCTTCTTTCCCGTGATGATTATAGGATATTCAGACTCTGGGAGAAAAGTAATTATAAAGTCTCAAAAGTATCGAAATTATTAGGTCTATCCTATCATTCATCTCATACCAGAGTATACAAAATGAAAAGGAATCTCAGAGCCCAGAAATTAAAGCATGAAGGCTATACTACTTCAAAAGACATCATAGATTATAATACTAATAAGAAAATAGTTAAATTTATTAAGATGTTTGTGGATAAGATGAATTCCAATGATCTTAAATCACTTCATTCATATTTAGAACATATACCAAAAGAGGAAATTGAGTGTTTAGATATTGTAAAAGTTCTGAATTATGATATTAAACTTAAAGATAACATGATCCATGAAATACTCCTGCCTTATTTTGATTCAAAAAATAAAGTACAATTTTGTGGTGTAAGATTTAAAATAGATAAACATAGAAGAATAAAAGTAACAGAATTTATTTCCAAACCAAAATCAGTTTTAGCTGTTCCCAAACCCCATAAACCATTTCTTGAAAAACTACCTAAGGAAGAGAAAGGCATCATCCAAAACAAAATTGCTGACATAAGAAATATCTTGCAGGAGGATCCACCATAATCGTATATTTTTAAAGGTGATAGTCGCTATAGTCACCCAATATAAGTAAGAAAAACCTCTTACGTTTAACAAAAACGTAGGAGGTTTTTTATGTTTAAGAAAACGATCATCCTCATTTTAACTGTTCTGTTTCTTTCAGTATCGTCAATTAATTATGCTTCGGATCCACCAACTTTTGAAGATCTTGTTGCTTACTATCCTGAAATCCAATTTGAAGATCTTAATAACTACAATTATACAATCCAGGAGCATGGCATTGATTACTATTTAGTGAAAATTGATGGTGAAATTTACATTGTTGAGCTCTGAATTAGGTTTCAATTTGATTAAAGAATTGACTCAAATTCATTTTGTTATTTATCTTAACAAAAAGTTAATTCTTTTATCGTGCAATGGAAGATGCAAATACAGTCCGGTTCTGTAGGAAACTATGGAGGTTATCATGCACGATCCTTAACAAGACTAAATTAATTGTAATTACTTCTATTCTGAAATCTAGTTTAATAACCGTTAACAAAAAACCAAAAAAGGAGACGAGGAAATGAAAAAGACAATTTATATAATAATCGTAATAGCTTTTTGTTTTTCAATATTAAATTCTGCAGAAATTACGATTGAAGAGAATTATGGTAAAAACATATTTGAATGCTCATTAACAGGCAATGATTTATTATCAATCGATTTTTCACTTAAATCCTATGAGATGAAAAATGTTCAAAGAAATGGTTTACAGTTTAAGGAGATTTCTATCTCAAATGAAGGAATAACATTAGAGAAAGGATTACCTGAATTACCGACAATAGCAAGATTAATTGCCATAGAAAATGAAGGGAATCCCTATGTTAATCTGATCAGTTATGAAAAAGAGGTAATAAAAAATATTACAGTATTTCCTACCCAGACTTCAGGATCTGAAGAAACAAGTAATTTCGATATTGATCTTGATTTTTATAATAATGGAGAAGTATATCCTAAAGAGATTGTCAGAATAGGAAGACCTGCAATATTAAGAAATTATAGAGTAGCGTCTCTGTTAATAAATCCTTTTCAATATGACCCGGTAAAAAAGGAATTAACTGTTTATTCAAATATTGATTTTGAGATACTTTACAACTTTGAACAAGAAACAATAAATCCAAAACAAAGGGATATACCTCCATCAAAAGCATTCGAATCAATTTATTCTTCATCAATTCTAAATTTTGATATAGTCAATAACAATAGAGGTGGTGAATATCAAAAACCTTGTTTGCTAATTATTCACAGAAATGCAACCCCCGAAAGTTGGCTTTCAAATTTCATTGATTGGAAACATCGTAAAGGTTTTGAGGTTATTCCCATTAACGCAGAATATGACATTGGAGGATATGAAGCAATTGATATAAGAGATTACATTCAAGATGTATATAATACTTGGGATAATCCACCGGAATACGTATGTCTAATTGGTGAGGGACAAGATAATTATGAATTTAGCATAAGATCTCAGTATTATACAAATACACCAGGGGGGAATCCTTATCGCTCTGACCAATTCTATGTTATGGTTGATGGTGATGATTTATTACCTGATATAATGATAGGTCGATTGCCTTTTAATACACTAGTAATGGCTCATACGATCATCAATAAAACTATCGATTATGAAACTAATCGTAACATAACTGATGCATGGATCGAAGATGTTTTCCTGGTAAGTGATCCAATATATTCTCAAAATGGTGCTTATATTCATAGTAAAGTTACTACAAATGAATATGTTCAATCAATAATCCCAAATGAAAATCAAAATTATAATATTGATTTTCAAATATATCCTTATTCTCCACCTTCAGCGCAACTGATTATGGACAAGCTAAACAGTGGTGTAAGCTTTTATAATTTTCTTGGTGATATACAGTTTGGTGGAATAAATTATAATAATCCTCCTAATTTTACTAATATTGACAAACTGCCATTTATTAGTGCGATTACTTGTGGTACAGGTTATTTCTGTCACAATGGTCACCAGAATTGGGGTATTGCAAGACTTATGCTTCAAGAAGGTTCAATTACTGTTTCCAAAGGAGTGATTGGATTTATAGGTTCAAGTTTAAATTACACACATTCCATTTATAATAATCATTATTCAGCAGGAATTGCTTCAGGTCTGTTTAATGATGGTATATATTCATTCGGTGGTGCTTTGGTAAAGGGACAAACAGCATTATATACGGCTTTTTCTGATGAATTCGGAAGTACACAAATAAGAGAAGACTATGACGATGCTGAAGGAACAATGCTTTGGAATAATCTTTGGGGTGATCCAACAGTAGAATTATGGACAGATGTACCAATGGAATTGATTGTTGGTTATCCACCAACAAAAATTCTTGGAGAAAATTATGTTGAAATTAACATTACCGATTCTAATCTTGAACCTTTAGACAATGTATTAGTATGTCTTTTAAAAGGTTCAGATGAGATATTTGAAGCATATTACACTGATGAAAATGGAAATGCTTTAATTCCATATAGTGCCCTTTCAACAGGTGAAGTATTGGTGACTGCTACAAAGCATAATTATATTCCTCATCTTGGAAGTTTTGAGATTGAATTCGATGATTTTTCTGTAAATTATTTTGATTTAATTATTGATGATGATGAGAATGGATATTCAAGTGGAAATGGAGATGGTCTGGCAAATCCCGGTGAACAATTAGAATTAGATATTATTCTTAAGAATTTTGGCTATAGTGCAGCACTAAATATCACTGCTGAAATAAGCACGGAACATCCTAATGTCAATATAATTGATGGCTCAGCAAGTTATGGAAATATAGCTCCAAGAGAAACAGCTTCTCCTGATCATGATTTTGTAGTATCAATTGATTTAAACTGCCCGAATGAAAACATAAACATTGATATATTAATACAAGATGTATTCAATCGTACTTATAATGGGATTATTGTTTTACCAATTACAGGATATGATACAGAATTTGTTAGTATCAATGGTGATGTTTTTCCCAATGGTTTTCCTTATGATATTTCAATATCATTAATAAACACAGGAGAAATTACAACACCTGGTTTTTATACAAAGTTAATTGGTAATTATGAGGATCTGACAATAGTAGATGAATATGGGTATTATAATCCTATAGAATCAGGTGGAACTAGCGCAACAAGCGATTATTACACCATTACAGCGGGTTCATCAGTTATTCCGGGTGCTATATTCAATCTAAAATTAGAAATTTATGTGGATTCTAATTATCAAACATTATTCAAGAGTCTTAACATCCCTCTTGTTGTTGGCACTCCAACTGTAAATGATCCACTGGGTCCTGATCCCTATGGATATTTATGTTATGATGACGGAGATACGGGATATGATGATGTTCCCGTTTATGATTGGATAGATATCAATGAGATTGGAAAGGCATTAAATGAGCTGAATCAAGTCAACCAAGAACCAGGTGGTAATGATTACGGTGCATTTAATCAAGCTATTGGACTTCCTTTCGATTTCAAGTTTTATGGAATCGAATATGATAATATGCTTACCGTATCTTCTGCGGGTTGGATTAGTTTCGGAGTTCAAGAAGAAGAAGCTTTCTATAATTCTCCACTTCCGGGACCACTCGGACCAAGTCCGATGATTGCTGCTTTCTGGGATGAATTGGATTATCTCCCAGGTATAAGTAATGCTAGTTATTATTACGATTATGTTTATCACAAGTTTATCATTGAATGGAACCATTTTGCAAATGAATATGGTCATGCTGAAGAAACTTTCCAGATAATTCTTTTTGATCCTGCATATTATCCTACTTTGTCATCTGATGGCTTGATTAAAATACAATACAAAATTATAAACAATGATAATGTGCCAGCTTGTTACTCCAGTATTGGCTTGGAGGATCATACTCAATCAATTGGATTGCAATATACATATTACAATAATTATCCTGTTGCTGCTAAAGAGTTGGAAAATGAAATGGCTATTCAGTTCATTACAGGGAAAAACAGGCAACAAGGAGCTTTGAATATTCCTGTCGGGCAAACAGTAGAATTAGATCATCTCTACATTGAAAACGATTTAGTTAACGATGTGTATGGAACTCTAATTATTAATGATGGATTACAAATCAATAATAGCTCAGTATTACGTATTCATGGTTCTTTAATACTTGAAAACAGTAATCTATTTGTATTAGATGGTAGTGAAGTTCGGCTTGAAGGTACATTAGATTTAAGAGATGGCAGCAGTGTAGAATTTATCGAAGATTCTTCATTTCTCGTGGAAGCCGGAGCAACTATTCTTGGTAATACTCCAGCAACCTACATATTGGAGGAATATATACCGGGAGATCGTATCATAGTTCAAGACGGAAGCTATCTTTCTATTAATGGAGATCCTGAAGATCGAGTTACTATCACTTCATCAAACCCACCTACATATTGGGAAGGGATCACTTATGAGAATTATTCTGATATACAAACATCCGCTTTAAATAACTGTGATTTCTCTTATATACTTAAACTGAATCTTTATGATGATGATGCAGATATGCAAGTAGAAATGAGTAATTGTAATTTCACTAATTCCGGTCAAATAGTAATAAAAGAACTCGACTCATATGAATTGAAAGGTGAAAATGGATTTAGATGTGATATTAGTGAAAACACGGGAACTCCATTAGTTACCTTTGGAACGGTTATTACTATTGAGAATTGTGATATTAATAACAATAATGGTTATGGACTGGCAATGTATTATCCAAATAATGAACATCCATCTAGTATTAACAATTCAGAGATCAATGAGAATAGCTATTATGGTTTATATTTTTATCAAGCACCTGTAGAACTGGATAATTGTTTGATAGAAATGAACCGTTATCATGGCATTGTTTCATTGCACAATGCAAATCCTAAACTAAAGGATTGTACAATTCAGAATAATGGTAATCCATTATATGGTTCAAATAACGGTGTAGAGATATTAGCTACTTATGATGCTTTTCCACTTATGTACAAAGATAATCCATTAATCTATACACAAGGGATGAATACTATATATGATGAGATTGATGGTGGAGATGATGATCATTATCTTTTATGGGCTGGATCTTGGGAAACAGGTATGCGACAAATCCCTGTATGGGGAAATTTCTTCTTGAATTCAAATGATCCGGGTTTTTCTGACAGATTTTATCCTTTTTACAATACATTTCAATTTATTGAACTTTCAGAGGATCCTCGCACTGCTTACGATACTGCACAAAGTAAAATAATTGCTGGAAATTATGAAGATGCGAAAATTGATTTTAAGAATTTGATATCAGATTATCCTGATGAAGATTATTTTGTTACATGCTCTCTTAACTGGCTTTTATTCCTGGAAAAATTTATAGGTAATGATTATGTTGAACTAAGGGATTACGTAGAAGGACTTTCATTAAGTGAATATCAAGAACAGGTAATGTATAATATTATTTCCCAAACTTATGCTCAGGAACAAGATTATACAGAAGCTCTTACCAGGTTCGAATCTATTATTAATGATCCTCCCTCTCCTGAAGAACTTATTTTTGCAACAATAGATGAAGGTTATTATTACTTGAAAGCACAGGAACAAGATCAAACAGGTCGTGGTTTATCTGTTTGTTCGGTACAACCAAAAGATTTTACGGAATTTATGGAAATGCTCACTAATCTGGAATTGGAATTACATGATGTTTTATCTCCTGAAGATTCTCCATTAATTAAATTAACATCTAGTAACTATCCCAATCCGTTTAATCCTGAAACGACAATTTCATTCGATCTTCCCCATGATTCAAAAGTAAATATTACTGTTTATAACATCAAAGGACAAAAGATAAAACAACTTGTGAATGATCAGCTTTCAGCAGGTAAGCATTCTGTAGTATGGAATGGAAAAGACAACTCCGGGAAAACAGCAGCAAGTGGAATTTATTTCTACAAGCTTTCTGCCGGTAAGGAAACATCGATGAAAAAAATGTTGCTTCTCAAATAGTTTCTAGTCGTTAAAAAGAATGTCAACGACTTGAAGCAAAGTACTCTCTACCCGTATTGTTCCAAATGCGGGTAGAGACACTTTTCCTTGACATTTCAATGGTTTAGCATATATTTGATATATACGTAAATTTCCTCCGCTCAGTTGGAGTTATTATTCTGGTTTTTGACGGATGGATTTAGGTGAGGTAGTAAAATAATGAAAAGAATACTTATTAATTTCATCTTTATTTTTTTAACTTTAAATCTTTTCTCTATAGATGTTCAAGGTCATATTTCAGAAGACACTACCTGGTCTCCTGTTAATAATCCATATATAGTTATCGATAATATTTTTGTTGATCAGAATGTAACTCTCACTATTCTTCCCGGAACAATTGTTAAATTCAATACAACTACGTATCCTGATGGTGATTATCATTACGGTGATGGTTACTCTGAGGCAAAGTTTATGTTAATAAGCGGTAAATTAATTGCAGTAGGTACTGAACAGGATAGTATTTATTTCACTAAGAATTGTGAAGAAACGGATCGTAGATGGGGTGTGATCATCTTTGATTATCTTAGTGATAATACTTCAGTACTAAAACACTGTATTATTGAATATACATATAAGATGTCTTTAAATGTTGGTGGTGATGTATATTATGGTGGACTATCATTAAGTAATGCTAAAGTTACAATTTCCAATTGTTACTTCAAGAACTACTACTGTGGTATTCATTGTTTTTATGATAGTGAACCTGTAATTTACAGTAATTATTTTACTACCGATGAAAATAATATTAGCCTGGGAAGGGGAATTCGTTGTGAAGAAAATATAGGAGTAAAACCCTTTATCTTTTATAACCAATTTGTAAATACAACAGGTATTTATTTTTCTGATGTAAATATTTCTTCATCAACCCCGATAGCATATAATACTTTTAATAATTGCCATAATGGTATTTCAATCGATAGTCCTGCTTACATTTATAAGAATAATTTTTTTGGTTGCTTATTTTCAATTGATACTGATGATTATGAAACTGTAATTAAACAAAACTTTTTTGATAGTTGTGGTGTAGCAATACAAGCCCATTTCAAAATAGAGGCTTATGAAAATACTATCACAAATGGAACAGGGGGTATATCTTTATCCTGTGATTACAGTATAATTGAAAATAACATAATTTCTAATACTACAGAAGGAGGTATTTTTTTAAATTATGTCGATGAAACCAGTCCAAAAATTATTAATAATCTAATAATAAATTGCGGTGAAAATGGAATATATGCATCTGGTGGTTCAGATTCTACACCTTATATAACCAATAATATAATTGCAGGCTGTGAAAAGGGAATCATGGCTGATGCAAGCTGTGAAGTTTATAATAATATATTCTACGATATAGAAGATTATAGCATCTGTATCTATAGCTCTCAAGTAAGTGTTACAGCAGGAAACAATTGCTTTACGACACCTAATTTTTATACATTTCCTTCTAATTTTATTGATCTTGGAGGGAATATCACAGATGATCCATTATTAGTCGATCCATTAAATGATGATTATCATTTATCAGAGTTAAGCCCTTGTATCGATGTAGGCACAGAAGATACAACAGGTTTATATTTACCGGAGTATGATTTGGATTATTTATATCGAATCTGGGATGGAAATAATAACGGTACTTCGATAATCGATATGGGTTGTTATGAGTTTGGTTCACAGCCTGCAGTTGGTGGAATTGAAGGATATGTTAGCACAAATAGTAATTACAATTTTCTACCGTTTACCGAGATCAATATGAATGGCACAATAGCTTTTCCTGATACTACAGGATATTATGAGATGAAGCTCTTACCAGGAATTTATGAACTGCATGCATATTTAGAAGGATACGAAGAAGTGATAATCCCTAATATTGAAATCATGGAGGGAACCTTAACAGAAATTGATTTTGAAATGGAAGTGTTGGTTTCAGCCGAAGATTACTCAGTCAACAATTCATCCATGATATCTAATATAAGTAATTTTCCCAATCCCTTTAATCCAGAGACAAAGATAGTATTCTATCTACCAGGGTCCGGTCAGGTGAAACTGGATATCTACAACATTAAAGGGCAGAAGGTGAAAACATTATTAGATTGCTATATCTACTCCGGCAAAAGCGAAATACTTTGGAATGGGCAAGATGATAATGGTAAACGAGTTTCTTCTGGAGTTTATTTCTATAAACTAAATGTACATGGTAAAACAGAAAGAACGAAGAAGATGTTACTGCTTAAATGATGCAGTTATAAAAATGCCAAACTGCTGCAACAATTTAAGGTTTATGCCAAACTGCTGCAACAATTCATTCAGAAATGCCAAACTCCTGCAACTTTCGTAAATTCTCAATAAATGACAAAATAGTTGCAATAATTCTCAATAATTTGCATAAATGCCAAACCTGTCGTAAGTCGGTAATTTTCTCGTAAGTCTTTATTCTGTTAATTAGTTAACTCTTTTTTTAGGCTTATTTATTTTATGCCAAACCTCCTGCACCCCCATAATGGTCATACAAATGTTATTACTGCTGATGGTTTATTAACAGATGAAGCATTGCAAGAGAGAAGTGAGAATAAAGAGTTTCGTTATAATAGCTTTGATTTTATTATAACAAATCCACCATTTGGAAGTAGTATAAAACTAAACGAAAGAGCTTATTTAAGAAATTATGACTTTGGAAATAAGGATGTCAGTTGGCTCGATACAAAAAATACTAGTGTAAAAGAAAGAGCAAATCAAAGCACAGAAATCTTATTTATTGAGCAATGCTGGAGATTCCTTAAAACGAATAGGTATTTGGCGATTGTTATCCCAGACGGTATTCTGACAAATAGCAGTTTGCAATATGTTCGCAACAATATTGAAGAATGGTTTCGAATTGTAGCAGTTGTTTCAATGCCGCAAACTGCATTTGCTCATACTGGTGCTGGTGTAAAAAGCTCTGTTTTATTTCTACGAAAATGGGATAGTGAAATTACTGAAAAATATCAAACATTAAAGAAAGAGCTCCAAGAAGAAATTAAGATAAAAAATAATTTTTTAAATATTGTCGATCAAATTGAAAAAGAAAAGAGGAAAACTATCAAAGAGCATATAGATTTTGAAAATCTAACTGGAGAAACAGATAGAAAAAAAATTGAGAAAAGTGATGAATTTCAAGAGTGGAAAAAAAAAATATCAGAGACTTTTAATCAAAAAATAAATGACTTAAAAGATGAGCTTGAAGATCAATACCAAACTCTAAAACAAGAGAAGTTAGACGATTATCAAATTTTTATGGCAATTGCTGAAGATATTGGTTATGATGCAACTGGAAAACCTACAGGGAATAATGAGCTTGAAGTGATTAAAAACGAGCTCATCCAGTTCATCACACACATTGAGCAGCAGGTATAAATATGAGTAATTATGCATTAAAAGAAACTTTGCCAGATGATAGAATATTCTTACTAAAATTTTCTGAATTAAATGAAAGGTTTGATCCTTTATACATAAAAGCAGTTGAAAACATAAAAAATAATATTGAATCAAAAGCAAAATATGAATGCAATAAACTAATAATATCTTGTTCGATTACTAGAGGTCGTTTTGGGCACCGTCCTAGAAATGATCCAGAGTTCTATGGTGGTACATACCCATTTATTCAAACTGGTGACATTGTTAAAGCATCTGAGAATTACGGAAAAATTGAATACACACAGACACTGAATGAAAAGGGATTAAAAACAAGTAAAATGTTTCTACCACCACAATTACTATTTACTATTGCTGCAAATATTGGTGATACAGCAATTTTAGATTTTCCAAGTTGTTTCCCTGATAGTATAGTTGCATTAACTCCACATAATTCAGATGAATTACTACTCAAATACTTTGATATATATTTAAAAATAATTAAAATATATATTGTTGAACTTGCACCATATTCAGCTCAAAGAAATTTAAATAATCGGCAATTAGCTCAGATTCCATTAATTACTCCTCCCAAAGAAATTCAGCTACAAATTATCGAATTGTTTTATGAAGCTGTGAATATCAAAAAGCAAAAAGAAGCCGAAGCAAATGAACTTATAGCAAGTATCGATGATTACTTATTAAATGAGCTAGGTATATCATTACCAGAAAAAGATAATTCTTTAGAAAGCAGAATTTTCATAACATCTTTAAATAAGATGAAAGAAAAACGGTTTGACTCAGAATATTATCAGACATATTATGATGAAGTTTCGTCCGCAATTATCGATGGTGTGTACGAAACAAATACAATGAATAATTTTTTAAATTTCATTGAAAGTGGTAGCAGACCCCAAGGTGGTGTGAAAAATATAAACTCTGGTATATTCAGCATTGGTGGTGAACACGTTAACAATAAATGTGAAGTTGGTAATGGTAATCCTAAATTCATTCCAAAAGAATTTCATAACAAACATCTCCAAACCGAAACACAATTATTTGATATAATTCTTGTAAAAGACGGTGCTACAACAGGAAAGGTAGGTATCATTGATAATGAGGACTTTGTTCGACAAAATGTAAATGAACACGTTTTCTTAATTAGAGTAGATAAAACTAGAATGACTCCTGAATTCTTAACATATATTCTATTTTCACAAGTAGGACAAATTCAATTAAATCGAGAAATAACTGGTGCAACAGTAACAGGTTTAACAAAATCTTCGGTAAAATCAATACAAATTCCATCACCAGCACTTGAAAAACAAAAAGAAATTTCTGAACACATCAACAAAATGAGAGATGAAGCTAAGAAGTTAAAAGAAGAAGCAAACGAAATTTTTGAGATCGCTAAAAGAGAAATTGAAAAATTAATTTTGGGATAATTATGAATAGTATTAAAATTCAAATCAATCATCAAGCAATAATAACAAAAGAAGAATTGGCATTAGTCTTGTATAATGAGATTGGAGAAGAATATGACCTCTCTGAAGAAGATGTTGAAGCTTTATTTTCTATCGAAAATATATTATTGTTACCAAATGATACTTTTACTACAAACTTTAAAATAGAATTACCAGAAATAGAGCTCAGAGATATTGAACCACAAGAAATAATATTTTCTTATTTAAATAATTTAGAGTCTGGTGAAAATATTCTATCAATCGTAAAAACAAATGATTCTATACTTCAAGATGTCTCTTTAAAATATTACAAAGAAGTTATCGAGCTAGAAATGGAAATGAGAAATGTTCTTACATACATTTTAGCTTACGACACAAAAAACATTGAGAACCAACTTTTTTCTGATTTCGGTATAAATAATTCAGAAAAAATTGATTTTGAAAAAGTAAAAGAAAAATATGAAAATGGTCTTTTTTATATCTATTTTAATCACTATGCAAATTTTACCGAACCTCAAAAACTAAAAGCAAATCAAATTGTAGAATTATTGCAAAATCCATCAATAATGACTTTTGATGATTTCAAGGAAAAAATAAATAATAGAGCAATTAATGAAACTCGTCATACTGACTTCTTACTCTCCATAAAAACAAAATTGCTACCACTTGAGAAAATGCGAAATGCGATAATGCATATAAGAAATTTATCAAAAAAGACAATTGATAACTACCAAAAAGCGGTTGAAGATACAGATATTGAAAAAGGTGTAAGATCATTAATAAATGATTTTTGGATTATTGAACAAAATGTATTAAACGAATCAACTTGGCTGGCATTAGCTAAATCTCAGCTTGAAAGACTTATAACTATTACTCAAGATGAAAGTGAAAATATCATTTATAAAATGAATGATAATTATTATGAATACGAATTCGAAGAAGAATATTCTGATCTTGATGATTTCAAATCTGATTTAATTGATTATCTAAAGGACAAAATTGTTTTGCCTGATTTTGATCCTGATGATGATAATTTTGAGGATAAAATTATTCAAATGATAAACTTTAATTATTCAGTTGATAGATGATAACTTACTTAGTGAATCATTGTCGTTGTCCCGCAAACTGGTCCAAAGTTAATGTGTAAAAGTGTATAAATTGATTTTGTAAGTTTTTGAATAAAGGATAACTACAAATTATCAAGCACTAGTTGTAAATAAATCTGTCCCTGATCATTAGGACCGTTAAGTCCTGGTAAGGTAGCAACAGGTGTGAATCCGCAATTTCTATAGAATTCAATTGCTCCTTTGTCACCTTCATATGTAGACACGTACAGGCAGTACATACCAGCAGCCTTTGATTTGCTTACAGCATCTTGTATGAGCCTTCTGCCGTATCCTTTCCGACGATGAGTTTTGATAATACCCAGATCAAGAAGTTCAGCATGTCCTGCAATTGTAGGATGATCTTCGATCATAAGACAATAAAGACCTATTGGAAGATGATCCGTATCGTAAAACCCATAGAATATTCCACCGCTACCGATACGCTTTGATATCTTACTTTTGAGCCATTTAAGATGATTTGGATTCTTCAAGTCGAACCAGCTTCCAGCTTCGATTTCAGACATGAGGACAAGAAACTCTTCCAGGACTCCGGATTTTTTTAAAGCTTTAGCTTCTTTGCTAAATACTATCATTGATAATTCTTCCTTAATTCTTATATTCCTTAAATAACTATTTGTAAGAATTTAGAGTCAAGGAGTTTAGTACATTAATGTATTATTAATTTAGTAAATCTAAACTTTGTCACCAAAAACTGGTCCAAACTTAATGTGTAAAAGTGTGTAAATTTACTATTATATGTAAGTTAGCAAGAAAATGCCAAACTGCTGCAACTTTTCTAATCCTATTTATATTGTTTATTAAGTTGTAGATTCAATGAGTCGTTACCTTACAAGCTCCAAATTGTAAGCTGTAACGGCTCATCTCAATTAACAAGTTAAATACTATTATTCTTGACAATTAATTGGCTTAAAGTAAATATTTATATGATTTGATTAATAAACACAAAAGGAAAACTCATGAAAATAATTAATGGCGGCATAACTCCTATCATGCGTGTTTGCGTCATTAAGCGAAGGCAAGCCTTCTTTCTTCACACGCAACACACGCTCACCATTATGTTTAATTATTTTCTATAGATAAAAAAAATAAGGAGGATTTATGAATGTTAGTAGCAAAAGAAAGGACATTATGATTTTAGTAATTTCGGTCATATTATTAAGTATTGAAATATCATTAATTTCTAATATACTATTTTCAAAATTTTATAGTGACAATAAATTAATATTCTTTTTAATTAATTCTATTTTGTTCTTAATAACGATATCTTTACTTATAAAAACAATGTTTGTATATGATACAAAGATACACAATTCAAATATAATATTTGCATATGATACAGTAAAAAATAAATTTGTTGATATTTATTGCAATCCTTCAACTGTAAACGCAAGAGTTCTTTATAACAGTTTAAATAAAAAAAATAAACAAAAAATACAGATTAATGATTTATTGGAAAAAGATAAAACTGAGTTCTTTGAATTTTGTAACTGTTTAGTTGTTCAGCTTATCTTCTCGCGCTTTCTAAGAAATAAACAATATAAAAATATTATTGATATCAATTTTTTGAAAGAAGTACTAGTTAAATTTAGATATATAGATATTGATTCTATATTGGGTGGAGAAGAACATATTACTGGAAAACTCAAACTTGTTTCAAGTAAATTGACTTTACCCGATGGATTTAAATTAAAAAATGTAAGTAAACAAAACATGGAATTAGACTCTTTATTTGGTTTTGTAAATTTCAAATGGAGTATTATCGTTTCAAGTAATACGGAAGTATGTAAAATCTTTTCGGTACTTAAAAAAATTGATTTAAATAATTTGCTTCAAGTAAATGTTAGCTTTAATATGGAATATGGTTTCAAACCATTACTGATATTTAAGAAATCAACTCTCGAATTTGAAAAATTTGTTAATCATTGCAAAAATAACATGAATAAGTATGACTGGAAATCGTGTATGGATGAATTTAATTCTAAAGTCTTAATTGATACATTCGATTATCTAAATGACAAATTTAATAATCTTGAAAAGAAAATATCACATAATGAATAAGTATTAAATGATTAGTTAAAAAGTTACATATAACAAGCGTGTCAGTTAATTTTCACCGCACACGCGGGACATTACATGAAATACAAATAAATAAAAAAGGAGTCAGCAAATGAAAAGAAGTTACAAATTATTAAATGGAGTATTGATATTATTATTATTCATTTTAATATCCTGCTCTTCGGATTCAACAACTGGACCTGAAAATGATACAATTGATCCAACTGTATCATTTGGAAATATTGCAAACGGAGCTGACGTCTCAGGCATTTTTAATGTAACAGTAAATGCTTCTGATAATGATGAAATTGATTTAGTTGCAATTTATCTGGATGGGCAAAAAATTGGTGAGATAGATGTTTCACGTTATTCTTTTACAATTAATTGTAACGATTATGAAGATGGAGAACACACTTTACAAGCGAAAGCTTGGGATAGAGCTGGTAATATTGGTATTACAAATATTATAACAATAAATACAACTTTTGATTTTGCTCCTTACTCAAATGGTACCATAAAAGTTTCCATTACTCATTATCTACAAATAGATCCCGTTGATATTGGTAGTTATGGAGATCCTTATTTTGTTTACATTATAGAAATAAATGGTAACGAATTTGAAACATTCACTTCATCAATTTGGCAAAATACTTATGAAATAAATACACCAATTGATTATACTTTTGATATTCCTGACGATACAAGAGAGTATCAATTAACAGTTTATGTGAGAGATGATGATATTGTGGGTTATGAAGAACTTGATTATACTCCTACCTCTGGTTATGCTTATATTTGGACACTCGATCCAATAACATCTGATTTTTCCGAAATATTTAACGGTGAAGATGATGGCTCTTCTGGTTATGATGATAATGATTGTGAAATCACTTTAAATGTTAATACATTAGATTAGCGGTTGTAATATTCAAGTATTATAAAGATTAAATTCACGTAACAAGCGTATCAGCAGGTAGGCTGGTCGGTTTGCTTCGTCTGAATCGTTCCGATTCAGTGTTTGTTGGTTTATCTAGGCGTAATCTTCTGATTCCGCAGAGTGCTCGAAACATTAACAGCAACTGAAAGGGAGGAAACTATGAGAAAATTAGTTTTTATTTTATGTTTAGTTTTATTAAGTAGTCTGAGTTTATTTGCTCAATCATCAGCAGAGATTCAGTGGGGGTATTTCCAAGAAAATTCATATATTCAAGGTGAATCTGTTTATTTTAGTGTGCAAGTTATAAATACTGGCTCAACTACATTGAGCGGACTTTGGCTTAATGTTGATATTTCAGATCCAAACGGAACAAATGTCAGAGTAGGATGGTGGCAAGATATACCAACACTATCCCCCAATCAAACATATTCCACAGGCTATGACTTCGTATGGTCGATTCCATCTAATGCGATGTTAGGTAATTATTATGCTGCTGTTGGATTGAGAGATGCTTCAACAATGTATGACATTGTGTATCAAATTGATAACTTTACTGTTTTTCAACAAAATCCTGAAGCTGAAATACAATGGGGATATACTGATACTTATTCATATGAGCTTGGTGAAACCGTTGAATTTAATGTAAAAGTTAAAAACATAGGTAATGTAACATTAACTGGACTATGGCTTAATGTTGATGTTGCCTCACCAAGTGGTTATAACGTGATTGAAGATCTTTGGCAGAATGTACCAACACTTGATCCTAATGAGACATATGAAACAGGATATGATGACTTATGGAACATCCCATATGAAGCAGAATCCGGAGAATATTCAATAACAGTTGGTTTGCGAGATAATTCAACGATATATGATATTGAATATAGCATTGAACAATTTTATGTTGAACCAGGAACAACAAGTGCTGAAATATTATGGGGATATATCGAGAATGATAATTATTTTTCAGGGGAAATCGTAAGATTGAGAGTAAAAGTCATAAACACAGGAAATACTATTTTAGATGATCTATGGCTTAATGTTGATATTGCTTCACCAAGTGGTAATAATGTAGTTGAAGGTTTTTGGCAGAATGTTCCTACACTCGATCCCAATGAAACATATGAAACAGGATATGATGACGTTTGGGAAATACCTGTTGGTGCCGCAATTGGAGAATATTCAGTAACAGTTGGTTTACGAGATAATTCAACAATATATGATATTGAATATGGCATTGATCAATTTGATGTTACTGAAAACCCAGAACCATTCCCAATAACCGATGGTAAAATTGTATATCATTCATATTCTTATTACTGGGCATGGGATGGTAAGTTGTATATTTATGACTTTTCAGAACAATCGTTGGTTGAAATAAGTGAAAATTGGAATATTGATCATACAATTAATGCTCATTTTTCGCCAGATGGTTCTAAAATTGTATTTATGGGTGTCCCTGAGGGTTCACATTACTATAATAGTTTTGATGTATTTTTATGGGAATTAGGATCCAATATACCAATTAACTTAACTTATAATAATAATATTCCAGATGAAGATCCAAAGTTTTCACCATCTGGGAATGCAATCGTCTTTAAGCAAAATGGTGATTTGAAAATAATGGATTTAAGCGGAAATATAATAAACACTATAACAAATGATGGATTTTCTATTGAGGAATCAATGCCTTATTATACTAATGATGCTCAACAAATAATTTATTCACGTGGAGCAGGCAGTGACTCTGATATTTATATAATTAATGTTAATGGTTCAAATAACCAACCACTTGAAAATGTGGCAAATACTCAAGAATTCTATCCTATTACAAGAGATTCGTATACTTTCGTGTATACTAAATGGGTTTCTTCAACTAATGAGCACGATCAAATTTATTTAGGATACTTTTCAGGTGCTAATCCACAATCTTTGGCTTTTAATGATATTAACGCAAATGACGATGATCCCTTTCCTTTTAACTCTGATTTTGTGTTTTTTTCAAGTGATCGTTCAGGAAGTGTATGTGGTTGGGATTTATATTTAGCAAATATAAATTCTGGTTCCTTATGGTCATTGAGTAATTTTGGAGTTAATTCATCTAATCACGAATTAGGTTCTTGTTACTCAAATAGTGTAACAATAATCGACAACAATTTGGAAATACCTATTAGTTTTAAACTACATCAAAACTTCCCCAATCCCTTCAATCCAACAACAACAATTGATTTTTCAATACGAAGTGAATCAAAAATTGAACTTACAATTTATAACATCAAAGGCCAAAAAGTAAGGATATTAGCTCACGATGATTTTACAAAAGGCTCACATTCAATTATCTGGAAAGGTAATGATGAATCTGGAGAATCGGTTAGTTCTGGTGTTTATCTATATAAATTAAATGTTAATGGTAAAACAGAAGGGACAAAGAAAATGCTGCTTCTTAAGTAGTACCACAAACCCAGCCTGAGAATTACTCAAGCTGGGTTTTATTGTATTTACGGTTCATTCGATACTTTTTTCTACTAATAAGAATAATGCCAAACTGCTGCAACTTTTCTAATTCAATCTATCTTGTTTATGAAGTTGTAGATTCAATGAGTCTTTACTTCACAAGCCCCAAATTGCAAGCTGTAACGGCTCATCTTATTTAATTGGCATTGTTCAATATATCCCTAAAACTCACTATAGGTGAATGCTTGGACAGATAGATCAAAGGCTATAGTTTAATCTCTAATCAC
>JAGLPW010000139.1 GCA_023137125.1 Candidatus Cloacimonadota bacterium
AATCCCGGTTTATAGAAGAATTCACTGGTGCCGTAAGCTAATCCCTGCAATATCCCGCCTTCGGCTTGACCCATTGCTATCTTCTCATTCACTACTTTTCCAACATCTATCACATTCCAGCTTTTCTTTAATTCTATTCTATATGTATCTGCATGTAACAATATTTCTGTTGCACAAGCTGCCCACGAGTAATCTTTGTAGGCAATCCCCACATTTGTATCTTCATCAAAAATAACAGATGGATCAGGAACAAAATTCTTACGGAATTCCTGTGGAAATTCTTCCTGATGAGTTTTTACGTAGTCTTCTAGATTATCAAATCCAAGTTCATCTTTAAGTTGGAAAGCAAATTTTCTTAAGAGGTTCCCAATAATATAAATTGTTCGGGAAGCTACTGTGGGGCCACTGTTTGGAGTTTTACTAGTATTAGGAAGTTGCACCCAGCATTTTTCACGAGGATGTGAAATAGCTTCGAAGAACATCTGTGCCAGTGTAGTGTGTGCACCTTGTCCCATATCTGTATTTGCTACGAATATTTTTACTCGTGCATCTTTATCTATGGTTACTTTTACTTCCGAATTAAGAATTTTTTCTCCATTTCCAGTATAACCACCTCCGTGATAACCGATTGCTATTCCTATACCTTTTTTATCTTTATGCGTTTTATTCCATTCAGCAAATTCTTTTACTTTTTTATGATAATCTGAGTTTTGAATAACCCGTTCCAGACAATCAGAGAGATTTTCTTCCACAACTTTCTGGGTAGTGGGGAATTCGTCTCCTATTCTGAAAAGATTGATCTTTCTAAATTCATATGGATCAATGTTCAGATCAGTTGCAATTCTATCTACATGGGCTTCCATAGCAGCAAAAGCCTGTGGTGCGCCAAAACCTCTAAAAGCACCATTAGAAGGTGTATTGCTTTTGAACATGCGACCACGAATAAAAGTATCAGGAACGGAATATCCACTAATTGAATGCAGCACTCCACGAGCTAAAACTACAGGTGATAAAGTTTGATATGCGCCAGCATCAATTCTGTAATCTATCCTGCAACGCTTTATTTTATTTGTTGCAGGGTCTGTCCATGTATCCAATTCCACCCTTGCAGGATGACGTTTTGTAGTTATCTGAATATCATCAATTCGTTCTAAAATAATTTTTACTGGTTTTCCGCTTTTATAAGAAAGCAAAGAACTGATCCCGGCAAATAGACTTGGGAAATCTTCTTTCCCGCCAAATGCTCCACCAATACCTTCAGAAGTTTCTACGATCACTTCATCAACTGCATCACCCATTATAGCTTCCACACCATGTTTTACAAAAAATGGGCATTGAGCAGTTATCCGAATGAACATTTTATTAGCTTTAGTGTCATAAACAGAAATGACTCCTTGAGGTTCTAAATAAGCTTGTTCCTGATGCGGAGTATAATAAACATTATGGTGATGTATCCATCCTGCATCGGGTTCTTTATTCAATCTATGATCTATAGTTGTTTCTTTTCCAAAATGATTTTCTTCATTATCCAAACATTCTTTAATTCCGGTTATGGCAGGAAGTTCCTCATACTCAATTTTTGTTTCTTTAATAAATTTTATGAGTAATTTCCGGTCAGAATGTGCAATCCCCATTATCACTTGACCATAATGCATAACTTCATTGTCAACCATAAATGGTTGATCACAAACGGGTTCGGGGACAATATTTTCTCCCGGGATATCTTTGGGTGAAACCATTGTAAATTCGGAAAGATCATAATTTTTGGGGAAATTTATTTTTTTTATATATCCATGATGACATGTGGAATAAAGCAGCTGTCCATGTAAAATTCCATTATAAGTATAATCATCTATAAATTTCCATGATCCATCCAATTTGGGTTTGGCATCAAATTTTGTAACACATTTCATAATTACCTCAATACATTAAAGATTACAATTTTATTTCATCCAGTTTCTTTATCGGTTTAGGAATTTTTATAATTCCCTGAACTGAATTCAGATCTTTTAATCCACTACCTGTAAGTAAAACCACATTCTTTGAATTTTCGTCAATCAGTTCTTTTTCTGCATACTTCATCATTCCTGCAAAAGCTGTTGCTGCCGCTGGTTCAGAAAAAATACCGGTATTTTCACTCAATACTTTAGATGCAGTTATTATCTCTTTATCACTAACAATAATTGATTCTCCATTATACTGTTCCATGAATTTCTTGGTCATCCAATAATTTCGTGGTACATCAACTGCGATAGAATCTGCGATAGTTGTACTAAATTTGATTACAAATTTATCATTTCCCAGATTGCGAACGATGTTATCACTTTTCTCAGATTGAACGGCTACAATTGTCGGCACCTTTTTAATAAGACCTAACTTCAAAAGATCTTCAAACCCCTTGAATACACCGGAAATTATACAGCCATCTCCAACCGGAACAAAAACCCGATCTGGGATATTCTGTCTCATTTGCTGGAATATCTCGAATGATACTATCTTTTTACCTTCAATAGTGAAGGGATTGTAAGCGGTGTTGCGATTGTACCAACCAAACTTTTTTGTAGCTTCAATACTCAGATCGAAAGCATCATCATAAGTTCCATCTACCGGAATAAGCTGAGCACCATACATTATTATCTGTGTAAGTTTGGCTTTTGGTGCAGAAACAGGAGCGAAAATAATTGCTTTTTGCTTTTGTGAAGCGCAAATTCCCGCCAGAGATGATCCTGCATTTCCGGTTGATGCTGCAACAATTGTATTAATTTCCTGTTCTTTGGCAAAAGCACATAGTAGATCCGAAGCTCTATCTTTAAAAGAGAAGGTAGGATTTTGAGAATCATCTTTAAGAAGGATCTGGAAAACTTTCTTTGATCCCTTCTTTATAATTGGTACTGAATCAGATGAAATTTCATAAAGTGGTGTTTTGCCGACCTTAAGCCAGGAAAGGCTGCGTTCGGAATCAATAGGAAGTAATTCTCGATATTCTTTTGCCTTCAATTTATCGAAAAGTTTATGCCACTTTGCTGAATTCTTGATCTTTCCATAATGATACAAAGTTTTCAAGATTCCTTTTGGGGGAATGTCTGGTGTGTTTTTCTTTTCGCAAACAGGGCAGAGGTATGTTACTTCGTTCTGCTCATATTTTGCACCGCAGGTTGTGCATTCAAAATAATATTTATTTTCTTTCATTAATCATTCCATTTTACATTATTTTATTTATTTTTAATTCCATTTAGAATCTTTTCCGGCGTTATTGGAAGTGTTCTGATCCTTACTCCAACTGCATTATATATTGCATTTGCAATAGCTGCAAGTGGTGTGTCAATTCCAATCTCACCAACAGATTTCGCACCGTAGGGTCCTGCTGGATCATAACTTTCTGCAAATTCTACAGTAATTTTCTTCACATCTTTTCTATTTGGAATTTTGTATTTCATGAAGTT
>JAGLPW010000014.1 GCA_023137125.1 Candidatus Cloacimonadota bacterium
TTTGGAGATTATTACAAAAAGGAAGCAATAGAATGGGCCTGGGAATTACTTACCTATGTCTGGAAGCTTTCCAAAAGTAAACTTTATGCAACTGTTCATAAATCTGATAAGGAAGCTTATGAAATTTGGGCAAACCAAACTGATATTGATAAATCTCATATTGAATATCACGGTGACAAAGATAATTTTTGGGAAATGGGGAATACTGGACCGTGTGGACCCAGCTCGGAGATACATATTGATAGAGGTGAAGAATTTTGTAATTTGAAAAATAATCCTGATCATAAATGCAAAGTGAATGGTGATTGCCATAGATATATTGAACTTTGGAATCTTGTTTTTATTCAATTTTTCCGAGATGAAGATGGAAAATTAAATCCTTTGCCCAAAAAATATGTCGATACTGGGGCCGGCTTTGAAAGGATTTGCCAGGTGCTTCAGCACAAAGATTCCAATTACCACACCGATCTTTTTATACCGATTATAAAACAGATAGAAGAAATTTCTAAAGTTAAATATCATCCTGATGAACGGGGAACTTCTCATCGTGTAATTGCTGACCATATTCGGGCTTTAGTTTTTGCACTGGCAGATGGCGGAATGCCTTCTAATGAAGGAAGAGGATATGTTCTGCGCCGTATTTTACGAAGAGCAGCCCGACATGGTCATTTATTGAAGATGAAAGAAGCATTTTTATATAAACTGGTAGATACTGTGATCGAAGTAATGGGAGAACATTTTACTGAATTGAAAGATAAACAAACTCACGTTAAAATGATAATTAAAGCAGAAGAAGAACGATTTAATCTTACTTTGGATAATGGATTAAAAAAGTTTAGCGAAATTATAGTAAACACAAAAAATACGATTTCCGGATCTGATGCATTTCAACTTTATGACACCTACGGATTTCCCCTAGACCTTACGAAAATTATGGCAGAAGAGAAAGGATTATCCGTAGATGAAAAAGGATTTAAAAAAGAAATGGAAAAACAACGTCAACGTGCCAGAGATGCTGCGAAATTTGATCTGAAAACCGATGAGATAGATTGGATAGAATTATCTGATTATATTCCAACAGAATTTGTGGGTTACATAGAAAATTCTTCAACCTGCAAAATACTTAAATACAATTTAGAGAATGATAATGTAAAAATTGTTTTAGATAGAACACCGTTTTATGCTGAATCCGGCGGACAAACTGCTGATAGTGGTAAAATCTTCAATGATGAATGTGAGATCATAATTACTGATGTTCAAAAAGATGCAGACCAATTTATCCATTTCGGTAAATTGCAAAAAGGAAAAATTAACAATAAAGAATTTACAGCAGAAATCGATGTTGAAAGAAGAATGGATATTGCCAGAAATCATACTGTCACACACATTTTACACAAAGCACTTAAGAGTGTTTTAGGAGAGCACATTCAGCAGAAAGGTTCTTATTTGCATCCCGATCATCTACGTTTTGATTTTACCAATTTCAAACAAGTTACCCGGCATGAACTTGATATTATTGAAAGAGCTGTGAATGAGAAAATCCGTGAATGCTTACCCGTGAAAACAGAAGTAAAAAACATTGAAGATGCAAAAAAGGAAGGTGCTGTCGCTCTGTTTGGTGAGAAATATGGTGAGATGGTAAGAGTCGTGAGCATCGGAGATTATTCCAAAGAATTTTGTGGTGGAACACACTTGAAATATACAGGAGAGATTGGGCTTTTTAAGATCACATCAGAATCATCTATTGCTGCCGGGATTCGCAGAATTGAAGGAATTACAGGAGTGAAAGCTGAAAAATATGTTAAAATATTAGAAGATGAAATTGATGAAATCGGACGTCAGTTGAATGCCCCTTCTTCATCAGTGATAGAAAAGATTAATAAAATGATCAGTGAGAATAAAAGTCTTCACATTCAACTTAAAACATTTCGGGTGAAATCTGCAGGAAACACTTTAGATCAGCTTGTTCAAAAAGCAATAGAAATTGATGGAACTAAGGTTGTTATTGCCAAGATCAATATTCAAAATCCCGGAATGTTGCGTCAGATTGGTGACCAACTTCGGGATAAAATGAAATCTGGAATTGGTGTTCTATTTGCCGAAGTTGGTGGAAAAGTTTCCATTCTAACGATAGTTACAAAAGATCTCACAAATAAATATCATGCTGGAAAAATAATTGGCAAAGTCGCTGAACTGGTTGGTGGAAAGGGTGGCGGCAGACCGGATATGGCAATGGCAGGCGGTAAGAATTCCAATAAAATATTAGAAGTTATAAAGAAAGTCCCAAAAATCATAAAGAGTATGAAGCAGGATTAATCCTACAAATCCTGATTCCAACAGATGAAAAAAATATTAGTTATTCGTCTTAGTTCCCTTGGAGATATTGTCCTTACACAATCGGTAATGCAGGCATTGCGCAACGAATTTCCTGATTCACAGATACATTATCTCACAAAAAAAGTTTACTCTCCAATTGTAGAAATGTTCAATTGTGTGGATGAAATCCATTATTGGGAAAACAAATATTCACTCCTGAAAAATCTAAGAAAACTCAAATTTGACTTGGCAATTGATCTTCATTCCAAATTCAATACATTTATTATAAAAAGTTTTATCAGCGCAAAGCGAACGGTTACATATAACAAAAAACACTTGTTACGCAGACAAATTGTAAAGAAAAGAACAAACAAGACAATTTCATCGACAGTTGCGCTATATTTCACTGCGCTAAGGAAAATAGGATTAGAAAGTGAAGTCTCAACTCCTAATTTATTTCCTGTAAATAATGCTGTAATGCCTGAAGTATTTCCAACCGGTAATCAGGCAAAATACATTGGACTTTTCCCCGGTGCGCTTCATAAAACAAAGCAATATCCTGTTGAACAGTTAGCCGAATTTATCGATTCCGTTCCTACTGAATGGGATTGCCAATTTCTGACATTTGGCTCAAAAGCAGAAAGACTTCTGGCAGAAGAATTAAATTCCTTAACTGAAATTAATATCATTGATCTGTGCGGGAAGCTAGATCTGCAACAGCTTGTGTTTGCAATTAATAAGATGGATGCCGTTATTACGAATGATAGTGGACCGATGCATATCGCTGCTGCTTTGGAAAAACCGCAAATTGCCATCTTTGGAGCAACTCATCCCAAACTGGGATTTGCTCCCATGAACGAGAAAGCAATACTGTTATTTGCTGATCTGCCATGCCGGCCATGCTCTCTTCATGGCGGGAAAGAATGTCCATTAAAACATTTTAATTGTATGAAATCAATTGCTGCAGAACAAATATTAAATTCCTTAAAAATCATAATAAGCTAGGCTCCTTTTAAATAGGGCATCAACTGTAAATATACTTTACACAAAGAAAAACATTGTTGACAAATTATTCTTGAAAACTTTTTTGAGTTTGAATCAAAATGTTCAAAAGAGGTTTTTATGGATAAGAAACTCGAAAAAGTAATGAGCAAATTTGTAACAAATGACAATACACTCAGCAATAATATTATAAATTTTCTCGAAATAGATAGCAGTAAGATCATCGAAGTAATTGGGGGAAGCGGTTCTGGTAAATCCTTTATTCTTCGCGACCTATTTCAATTAAAGAAGGAAAATAAAATCCAGTTTGAATTCTATTGTCCGCGTGTATTCCGATATAATCATTTTAAACAGATACTACAACTTATAACAAGCATTGATGATAAGGAGTATTACAATATCATTAATGAATCTGAAAAATACAATTTTAAGAATAAATATGATCTTTTTTATTTTATTACAGAGTATTTAAATAAGAAAAAATTACTTAAATCGAAGAAAATAATAATTTATGAAAATTTTTTTTTGGATGAGTATACCAGGGATTTCATCAAGTACGTTATTCAATATGCAACAAAACAAAGCATCCAGTTTGTAATATTTACAAGAGAAGATACTTTTCCATTTTCAAAAAAGATCGAAATAGAAGTACCAGGAAAAGAACAAATCGTAAATATTCTGCAAGAAGTTCTTCCCCAAAAAGGTGACTCCATAATTTCTCACAGTGAGATCATATATAATATTTCAGAGGGAAATCTATCAATAATAGACTATATAGTTAATAACTTACTTTCTAAAAACAAAACATTTGATTTTGATTCTTTTCTAAAAAAGAAGATTGATCTGGAAACTATCCATTCTCAGCACATTAAGGAACTCAATCAAAAACAGCGAAAGCTTCTTATTATGATCTTGCTGCTTGATACAGATGCTTCTGAAACAAGAATAAAAGAAGTTGGTAAATTATCCTCTTTGAAGAATGACTTGGAGCTACTGTTAAAAAACAAATTAATAATGGAATGTGACGGCAAATATTATATAAAGAAGATTGCAGTAATAAAAAAGTATTTTGAAAAGCTTCCCCAGAAGGAGCGAAAAGAGTATTCTAAAGCTATTTTGAATTTTATCGAACCGGAATTCAAGAAAGACCTAAGCATTATGCTGGGAGAGACTACAGCCAATTGTTTTGAAGAAAGTATTATTGTTTTTTCAAAATTAAACGATTATCAATCTCTAAAGAAAATATATAAATTATATCTCAAATTAATTTCTAAACCTGATAAGGAAATAGAGATTCTGCTAAATTTGGGAAGAGCAAACAAAATACAGGGGAAACTGGATATTTCAGCTGAACATTTCCGGAAAGCCCTAAAACTTGCAGTGGAAAATTCACTACCATTAGGTGAAGTTGTCTTTGGTCTTGCTGAGGTACTTTATATGATGAATTCCTCTGCGTTTGCATTGGAAATACTAAAAAAATATACTTCAAATTCTGATGATATTGAATTGATCTTGAGAACTAATTTATTGAGGGCTGACATTTTGTTAGATTTGGAAAAAATGGATGAAGTAGTAGAATTAATAGAAACAGCTATGCATACAGCAGATCAGATCAAAGATACTATGATTAGGTTTAAGATTAAGGCGGATTATAAGAAAATAAAAGGTAAAATTGCTTATTATACAGATGATTGGAAAAAGGCAGAAAATGAATTTAATGAAGCTGAAACGCTTTATTCTAAAATTAATAATATCGAAGGATTAGCAGCAATTTACAATAATCTGGGTGTTCTGGCAATGTTCCAAGGTGAGATGAGAAATGCTGAAAAACTTTACCAAAAAAGTTTGGATTCTGAAAAAAATAGATATAATTTAAGTGGAATTTCGACCTCCCAGAGTAATCTTGGAAGTTTGTACGAGGATATAGGAGATTATAAAAAATCTATTATTTCTCTTAACAAAGCTTTAGAGATTCAAAAGCTTCTGAATGATGAAGAGAAAACTATCAGCATCTATATCAATATTGGTATTTTCTATATGAATAACGGGAAATACGAGAAAGCTGAGGATGCATTTAATAATTCATTAGAAATCTCTGTAGAATTCAAAATGTACAAAAATGTTATTGCCGCCTTAAATAACTTAGGCGCACTTTTCTTTAAATCCGGTAATTTTCAAAAGGCAATAGATAATTATGAACAAGCTATAAAAAAATCTAAAGATTCCAACTTTTCAGAAGGATTAATCAGATCGTATAATAATATTGGTGAACTTTATGAAAAACGTGGAGAATTTAATCTGGCCTATGAATATTATTCAAAAAGTTTGGAGCTTTTACCCAGCATTACCGATGAGTATATGAAAGCAGAATTATATGGTAATCTAGGAAGTGTATTGACCTCTCTCCATAAGTTCAAAGAAGCCTATGCATATTTGGTTGAAAGCTACGATTTCTTTAAAAGCTTAAATGCAAAAAATAAAATTATCGAAGGAGCTTTAAACCAGGCTTCATACTTTATTGAAACCAGAAATTATGAAAGTGCTAATTATTATTTAGATTCTGCGCAGAAACTTGCTGAAGAGATCGAGAAGGATTCTTCTTTAGGAAAATGTTCTTACTTACGTTCATTATTGGAAAAAGAGGATAGAAAAAAAGCTTTGGATCTGCTAAGGGATGCTATAGAATATTTCGTTAAATCTAATAGTAATATCGAACTGGCTGTAGCAAATTATGATTTTGCCTCCCTCCTTTTAGAAGAAAAAGATTGGGAACAGGCAATGCAAATATTAGACGATAATACAAAATTGATCAAGGGTTTGGGTGCTATCAAAATACTGGAAAGGAACGATATCCTAATAAAAAAAGTTACAAAAAAATATTCCGTAGAGCTTAAAGAAACCAAGTTTCAGGAAACACTGCTTAATAAATTTTATGAAATAACTCAAGAACTTAATGATATTACCGATTTTGATTCAGTAATAGATACTGCCTTAGATAAATTAGTAGATTTTGCAGAGGCAGAAGGCGGAATATTCACGCTTTATAATAATAAAATGGTAAAGGATTCATGGGAATATGTTATCTTAAAAGGAATTACAGCAAGAGATGATGATCTTTCAAAACTCATGAACTTGATCGATGAAACCTATGATTTAGGAACAAGTCAGAATTATAAACAACCACACTTTGCACCGGAATATAATAATATTATTTTATTCCCACTTATTGTAAGAAATGATAGAAAGGGTATCGTATGTCTTTTTACTAAACATGGGTCTCATTATTTCACTGAAAGAATGTTTAATCTAATAAGTGCACTTTGTAATCAGATAGTTGTAATCGTAGAAAATATTTCTTACGAAAACCTGCAAAGATCTCATGAAAGTATTCGTGAAGAATTAGCATCATCTAGTACTTTCGCCAATATAATTGGAAAAAGCAAGAAAATTCAAGAGATCTTTCGAATGATCGAAAAGATAAAAAATACTCCTACTTCTGTCCTTTTGGAAGGACCAAGTGGGACAGGAAAGGAACTTGTTGCCAGAGCTATTCATTATAATAGTAATAGACGCAACAAAAAATTTGTAGCTCAATATTGTGGTGCACTACCGGAAACATTGTTAGAAAGTGAATTATTTGGGCATATAAAAGGATCATTTACCGGAGCAACACATGATAAAAAGGGCCTTTTTGAAGTAGCTGATGGCGGGACATTCTTCCTGGATGAAATCGCTGATATTAGCCTCTCTACTCAAGTAAAACTTCTGCGGTTCCTGCAAGAAGGAGAAATTAAGAGAGTTGGATCTACTCAGACTCATAAAGTAGATGTGAGAGTGATCTGTGCTACAAACGTTTCTTTAAAAGAGAGGGTAGATAGTGGTGAATTCAGATTGGATCTTTTTTACAGGCTTAATGTTATTAAGGTTGATGTTCCTTCTCTGCAGGAAAGAAAATCCGACATTCCACTTCTAGCAGTTCATTTCATGGATAAATACTGTCAGAAGATCGATAAAAAAGTTAATGGCATTACCGAAGAAGCTATGAAATATCTCATGAATTATAGTTGGCCCGGAAATATAAGACAGTTAGAAAATGAAATTGAACGGGCTATTACACTTTCGGAAATAGATTCTTCAATCAAACCTTCCGATCTTTCCGAAGAAATTTTCCATTATAAACAACATACGGAAACAGTACACTTATTAGAAAACAGATCTATGAAAGATGCTGTAGAAAAATTGGAAAAAGAGATGATCCTAAATGCTCTTGAAAAATATGATGATAACCAGACAAAGACTGCGAAAGCACTTAGTTTGAGCAGACAGGGTCTTATCAAAAAAATGCAGCGTTATGGAATAAGAAAGTAATACTGTTATAATTATTACAAATTTTATTAGGATGGTTCATGAAAGATCAATTTAGCTTTGTTGCGCTTGATATTGAGACTACAGGTTTTGATTTTACAGATAATGAAATAATTGAGATCGGTGCAGTTCGCTTTGCAAAAGGTAAAGAAAAGAAAAGTTTCTCAATTTTTATAAAACCCAATAAGCCTGTACCGAACTTTATAAAACGACTTACGAATATTACAGATGAACAACTGACATCAGGTGAGAACCTGACTAATGCACTTACATCTCTTATAGAATTTCTTAAAGATGATATTATTGTTTGCCATAACACTTCTTTTGATATCGGATTTTTGAACACTAAGCTAAAAGAAAAAAAACTGCCAAAAATATCTAATCATACCCTTGATACACTTGATCTGAGCAGAATTTATTTACCTTTTATATTAAATCATAAATTGAGTACAGTAGCAGAATATTTTAAGATCGATGTTTCTAATGCGCACCGTGCAATATTTGATGCCAAAGTAACCGGTGAAATCCTTCTTAAACTTATCGATTTTATCTTGAAAAATATTCCAATGAGGATCAATCACAGGATATTTGAAGTATCTAATATCCAGTTGAAAAAATTTGGTTTAACGAGGTTTTTAGAGAAAATTGTTGATCATCAAAAAGAGACCGCTCTTCTCACAAAACAAAAATCCGGTATTGATTTTCATAATCGAAATTATATTGAGCACAAACCCAAAAAAGTAGAGGATCTTTCAATCGACACAGTTTTTGGTGTAGACGGTGTCTTTAGCAAGCATTTCGATAAATATGAATTACGTGAAGGTCAGATCGATATGTCAAATGCAGTTCTGGATAATTTTGAAAAAATGGAATTTCTGCTAGTTGAAGCAGGAACCGGAGTTGGAAAATCTTTAGCATATTTGATTCCTTCTATTAAATATACTCATCGTGAAAATAAGAAAGTTATCATTTCCACAAACACAAAAAATCTTCAGGAACAGCTCTTCTACAAAGATCTACCCGTCGTTAAAGATTGCATTGATATTCCATTTAAAGCAACTCTTCTTAAAGGCAGAGGCAATTACATTTGTGAAAAGAGATGGCTAGAAACTGCTTTGGATCTGGATAAAATGATCTCCTCAGAAGAGGTAAGCTCGTATCTGAATTTGATAGTATGGAAAGAGTTTACAAAAACGGGAGATATCTCGGAGAATAGTTCGTTCAATGTGAACAGAGATCGAAGAGTTTGGAAAAAAGTTTCTTCCGATAACTTCCTTTGTCGTAAGAAGAGATGTCCGCATTTCAAGAGTTGTTTTCTGATGGATATTAGGGGTAAAGCAGAAGGATCAAATCTTGTGATCATAAATCATCACTTGCTTCTGGCTAATATGCAAAGTGAAAATGCTGTACTTGGTGAATTTGATAATCTCATAATTGATGAGGCTCACAACCTACCGCATCTTGCTCCGGCGGAACTTGGCATCAGCCTTTCCTACCCTGATTTTAATAATTTCTTCAATCAACTTCATTCTGTTTATAATAAATATCAAAGTGGAATTCTAGTTAGGTTACGAACAGATGCTGTGAAAAGTGATTTTCCATCTAAAAAGGAATTACTCTTAAGAATAGAAGAGACAGAAAAATTAATTGATGATAAAAAAGATATTTTTGCTGAGTTTTTTAAAAAGGTTGGTGATGTTATAAATGAAAAAGGCAGTTATAGAAAATTACGAATTACAAATATGGAAGACCACGCCTTTCTTACTGAAGATATTGAGAAGATCATAATTTTCTGGCAGGAATTCTCACGAAATTTTAACAGTGTTAGAAGTATTTTTAGTGACGTGAACAAACAGCGATTTATCGAGTATGATAAACATAAAGAAGCACTTGATAGCATTGTGAACATGATCTCAGAATATCATAATATGCTCTCAATAATGCACAATCCAGAGTTCAAGAATTTTGCTTTCTGGATGGAATCTTTCCAAACCAGCGATAAAAAATATCCTTCCGGTGTATTGGTTTATTGCCCGTTGAATATAGATCAGATCTTTAATGATAAACTTTATTCTTCAGTGGATTCGGTTGTTTTTACTTCTGCCACGATTGCTATCCGTAATAATTTTAAGTATTTTGCCAATCGAATGGGATTAAATCTTTTAGAAGAAGGATTTGTTCGGGAACTGGTTGTAAAATCTCCATTTGATTATCAAAAACAAACCATGGTGCTGGTTGCCGGATTTCTTCCAGATCCTAAAGACAGGTTTTTCTCTTCGCAGAGTATTGAGATAATCCGTAATGCCGTTGAAATAACAAAAGCCGGAACAATGGTACTTTACACATCCTACAAAAATCTTAACGAAGCTTATGATACTTTGAGCGAGGAGATGTACAGCAAAGATATTCTGTTGCTCACGCAGGGAAAAGGGTTAGGACGTTCTGCAATGTTAAAAGAATTTCAAAAGAATAAAAATTCTGTTTTGTTTGGAACTAATTCATTTTGGGAAGGTGTAGATGTTCCGGGTGAATCCCTGCAGTTACTGGTTTTGTATAAATTACCCTTTATGGTTCCTTCCGAACCGATTGTAGAAGCTTATCTGGAAAAATTGGAAGCTGAAGGTAAGAATAGCTTCATGCACTATATGCTGCCGAATGCTTTACTAAAATACAGACAGGGTTTTGGCAGACTTATCAGACACAAAACTGACCGTGGCGTTGTCCTCGTGCTGGATAACAGAATATTCACAAAAAGATATGGTCAATATTTTAAGGATACAATTCCCGCTCGTACCTTTATACCGCAAACTGATATTGAAATTTATGATCATCTAAGCAAATGGTTTAAGAACAGACGATGAGATTTTACTGAATATATTCATTTTTAGGATTATTGGGATTAAGTGATGAACAAAAGTATATTAATAATTTTGTTACTTATTATAATTAGTTCCACATTAATTGCTAGTATTTCTGATTCTGAAATTCTGAATACAAAATCATTTTTACATCCCCACATTTCCCTTACATGCGGCATCCAGTTAGGTTTAGGAAGTTCTCGAATAACCCTAAAATATTATAACAATAAAATGATTTACGCTGTTAGATACACTGATTACAATACTTTTTATATTGGGACAAGGCCATATCGAGAAGGAATCACAACAAGTCATGAAGAACTTTCAATCACGATCAATAAAGTTTTATATTCGCCATATGCAAATATTCAATGTTCACTTGGATCGGGATTATTATATAGGATGAGAAATGTAAGAGATGAAAGGATCTCTTATGAAAATTGGACAGAAAAAGAAATCCAAGACATTGGCTTGCCAATCGAATTAAATTTGGAAACTTTTTTAATCCCAACTCATTTTGTTATAAATTTTGGATACAAAGCTATTATATATAAGGAAGAATTCTATCAAGGGTTAATTATTGATATCGGATTTTGGTTTGGAGAAAGAGGAAAAACTAAATGAAAAAATTTGTTATTGTATTTGTATTCTTCTTAATAATGCATCCGATACTCAGTATTGAAATTCCAGATAGCACAAAGATGAGAACAAATAATATAAATCTTTCTTATGGTTTCGTTAGTGGTGGTTCGATAGGAATTGGTAAAATTCAACCTTTCGGGAAATCAACAAAGGAAATCACAGCAAATTTTCATTACCAGATGAATTCCGATTATTTTGTAACAGGAGTTTACGGGCAGATAAATTCTTATAGAAACAAACAACGAGTAGGATTTTTCACTCTTTTCAGGGCAGGATTAGATTACACAAAAGGAAAAGAATATCAAAACCCAATTTTTGGAATTCCTGGTGGACCTAATGAAGGTGATTATGATAAGAAGAAATTTGAGGGGACATTTCCTAATCTGGTAATAGGATGCGGTTATAGTATAAAGTTGTCACAAAATAATCGGATGTTAATCTATTTAGATTTGGGTCTGAAGAAAACATTCTCAAATCTGAATTTATCAGTCACATTTTAACAAAGAGAAAGAATGATGAAAAAAGTAATTTTAGTAATTTTAATATTAATAACAACTACTTTAATATTTGCGGAGATCCCCAAACCAGTATTTGTTATTTCACCTACAACAGGAGTATTTTCAGGCATAAGAGTTGGTTTTGGAGTAGCTAATATTCAAGAAAATCATGTTTGGGAAATGACCTTGAACTATAAGAATGAACTTATATCACATGTTGCAGGACCTGAGATAACATTTAAATCCTTTAACTCGGGTTATTTCGACAGTATTTATCTACAGGCAAATACGTTTTGGAACCCCGACAGAAAAAACTCATTTCTCATTTTTAAAATTGGTGTTTTTATGTTTCCATCTTTGAATGGTTTAATGGATGGAGGAATTTTTCCAATAGTTTCATTTGGATATGGATATAGCTTTATTCTCAAGAATAAATTTTATTTACGCCCTTCTATAGATATAGGTTTGCAATCAAATATAATCAATGTTGGATTAGCAATTACGTTTTAGTTAATTCTTTTTTTATTAATCCAACCACAAATATCAATTTATCTTAGTCAACTCCACTCAACCCTAACTCATTAATAATAATTAAATTACAAAAAATATAAAAAAGATTTGACAGATAAAACTCGAATTTGATTTTGACATCTCGTGCAAAATGCCAAGGTAGCAAAACAAAAGAAGCTACTTTAAAGCCAAGCCTGCA
>JAGLPW010000140.1 GCA_023137125.1 Candidatus Cloacimonadota bacterium
GCAGATTCTACAGCGAAGTTGGCTTGAATTGCTCCATAACCGCGATAAGCACCGGCGGAACATTTATTTGTATAAACTACATTACCTTCAAAACGAAGCGCTTCTGCTTTATTGTACATGGGAAGAAGTTTGGAGCCAGCAACCATAAATGTTGTGAGTGAATGCTCTCCATAAGCTCCAGTATTAGAAAGAATCTGCATATCAAAGGCATGCAGGTTTCCTTCTTTATCTGCTCCTAACTGAATATCAATTCTCATTTGATGACGGGTAAAAGTACTTTCATTCACCTCTTTTCTTGTGTAGAAACATTTGGATGGTTTACCTGTTTTTAAAGTTACAATTGCTGTAAAAAGGTCATTGTGAACTTGCTGTTTAGCTCCAAAGCCACCACCAATTCTTGGTTTAATAACTCTAATATCACGCAGAGGTTTATTAAGAGCTTCTCCGATAATACGGCGTGTGTGATATGGATTTTGAGTGGAGGTAATAATGTTCAATCTTTCTTGTACATCGATGTAGGCGGTTGATGTGTGTGGCTCCATCGCTGTTTGCTGCTGTGCATGAGTATAATATCTTTCACTTACAACAAATTCGCATTCTGCCAGAGTTTTTTCAACATCACCCACTATCATTGTGTCCATGTAACTACAAGCGATATTATTTTTCACATCAAGTCCCATTGGGAACATTGTATAGATCTCTTTTTCAGGATGAATAATAGATTTGTGACCTATTGCCTTCTCAAAATCAAGAACAGGTTCAAGAACTTCATAATCCACTTCGATGAGTTTCATGGCATCATCAACTACTTTTTCAGAAGTTCCGACTAAGATCGCTACTTCATCACCTACATAACGTACATAATTATCTAAAATAAATTTATCCTTTGGAGAAGGCTCAGGATAGCCCTGACCAGCTCTTGTAATTGGAATACGGGGAACATCTTTATAAGTAAGAACGCATTCGATACCTTCTACTTTTAAAGCTTTCTTTGTATCAATTGATTTTATCTTTGCAAATGCATAAGGGCTTCTTAGTAACTTAACTATTAGAGCACTTTCAACTGCAAGATCATCTGTATAAGCAGAGGCTCCTTTTAATAAACCTCTTCCATCAACTTTTGGGATTGAATGGTTCACTTCTTTGAATTTCATCATTTCACCCCCATATATTTTTTGATACCACGGAGTTGTCCTTCATAACCACTGCATCGACAAAGGTTTCCGGTAAGGTAATGATTGATCTTTTCAATAGTTGGATTTTTTAATTCCTTTTTCATTGCATAAGTTGTGAGAACCAGGGATGGTCCACAATATCCGCATTGATCTGCACCCTCACTCACAATTAGCTCAACTATTTTGTCAGCCTTTTTGCCCAGACCTTCAACGGTTGTGATCTTTAATCCTTGTGCTCTTGCTGCTAGGAATTGACAAGAGAGAGTTGGTCTCCCATTTATCAGAACAGAGCATACACCACAGGTTCCTGTATCGCAACCTTTTTTAACGCTTTTAAATCCGATCTTTCTAAGTACATCTAACAGAAATTCGTCACCGTCAATATTGGTGTTATAAAATTTATTATTAATATTTAATTTTAATATCATTTTAGAACCTCCTGTAGAGCACGTTTAACAAGGACTGGTGCGATCATCTTTCGATACTTACCCTCAGCTCGCAAATCTTTACCAAACTTAAATTCATCTGCAATAAGGTTAGCTGCTTCATCGATATTTTTATTATCAGAATTTATAAGTTGAGCAGCTTTTACTGATAATTTGGCAATTGAGGGTCGAGTTCCAACCGCAATTTTAATACCGTCAAAATTGGAAACTGCTACAGATAATATCGCAAAATCTGAGCTGGAATTTCGCATCATTTTATATGAGTATTTACCTCTGTTTTTCTTGATAATAATCTTTTTTAGGATATCACGCTTGATTTTCCAATTTGAAATAAACTCACTAAAGGGTACAAGACCATTTTCTTCAAATTCAAGTTCACAATCCAGAACAAGTAAGGCTGTAATGATTTCTGTGAATCCTAAACGACC
>JAGLPW010000141.1 GCA_023137125.1 Candidatus Cloacimonadota bacterium
AAATTGATCCCTGAGATCATCTCTCTAAATTATTGGGTTTATATTGTGGGATTAATTATTTCCGCAATTAGACCAATGTATGTAATGTTCATTAAGAAATAGAGGGTAATGGAAAACTACATTATCTGCTTGTTCGCAAGTAATACTTCCAAATTATAATGAAGTTTTTTGTAAGTTAAACTTACATCGCATTTGCGTTAACAAGTACTTCCGTCAAAAGCCGGAGTAAACACTTGTTAACGAGAGATGTTCATAAAGAAATAGAGGTCTATGGAAAACTACGACGTAATTGTGATAGGTGGTGGTGCAGCTGGAATGATGGCTGCCGGAACTGCAGCCAAGAACGGAAAGAGAGTAATTTTACTAGAGAAAAATCCTGTTCTGGGAAAAAAGCTATTGATAACCGGAAAGGGCAGATGCAATATTACAAATTATTGTGATGTTCCTCAGCTTATAGAGAACGTTCCGGTTAACGGTAAATTTCTCACAAATGCATTTTATGGATTCAGCAGTTATGATACAGTTACCTTCTTTAATGAAAATGGTTTAGAAACAAAAGTAGAACGAGGAGACAGAGTATTTCCAGCTTCCGATAAGGCTATTGATGTTGTTGAAATCCTCATGAAATTCATCTATAAGCATAAAGTAAATGTTCTGCATAATTCAGCTGCAAATGTTATGCAGTTTGGTAAAATCTTCGCAGTAAAATTAGAAAATGATGACGTAATAAAAGGTGAGAAGCTGATAATTACAACCGGCGGGAAATCCTACCCTACAACAGGTTCAACCGGAGATGGATATAAATTTGCTCGTGATTTTGGACACTCAGTCTCAAAATTCAAACCATCATTAGTACCAATAATTGCTAAAAGGATTTTTCCACTTGGAGGAATAGCAAACTCAAAAGGCTGCAATGTAAAAGATCTTCAGGGACTTTCACTCAAAAATACAGCAATTAAAATAATTGATACAAAAGGCAAAGCTGTTTATGAGGATTTTGGTGAAATGCTGTTTACTCATTTTGGTGTTTCCGGACCAATGATCCTTTCAGCCACGTCACATATACGCTCTCTGGATGGACACAAACTTGTTATTGACCTCAAACCTGCACTATCCGCAGAAAAGCTTGATGAACGGCTTCAACGTGATTTTAAAGAGTTTTCAAATAAACAATTTAAGAATATTCTTAAGAATCTGTTACCTAAAAAAATGATCCCAATTATTCAACAGATTTCTGGAATTCCGGAAGAAAAGCCAGTTCATCAAATTACTGGAAAAGAAAGGAAAAACCTGATCACAGCTTTAAAGGAACTTACAATCCAACTAGATAAATTCCGTCCGATCTCAGACGCAATAATTACTTCAGGTGGGGTAGATGTAAGCCAGATCAATCCTAAGACAATGGAATCTAAACTTGTACCCGGATTATTCTTTGCCGGTGAGATATTGGATTGTGATGCTTATACTGGTGGATTTAATTTACAGATCGCCTGGAGTACCGGTTATGCTGCCGGGATGAGTTGTTGAAAATAGCGTCATCCTGCTTGTCGTGGCGAAGCTGTGCATAGACTGGACGAATCTTTTACGTTGCTCTCTTATGGAAGGATAATCACAGAGAGCATGGGAGAACACTGAGAAAAGAAATAAACATAAATAAGTAAAAGTATTACAAAAAATGATTGACTACAATAATTAGAATAAAATAGAGAAACAGCTCAAATCAAATTAAAAGAAAATAAAATAATAGAAATAAATGTAAGAGGGAGAAAATGAAAAACATAAAAGTAATTTTATTTGTACTTAGTATTTTACTTTATAGCTTTATTGCATTAGCTGACACTATCAATATTCCGGGAGACCAACCAACAATTCAAGCAGGTATTGATATAGCTGTAGAAAGTGATACAGTACTTGTGCAACCCGGAACTTATATAGAAAACATTAATTACAATGGAAAGAACATCACTGTTGCTTCACTATTTATAATTACTCAAGATACCACCTATATTTCACAAACAATTATTGATGGGAATCAGGATGGAAGTGTAGTAACTTTTGAGAATTTTGAAGATTCTACAGCGGTTTTATCAGGTTTTACAATTACTAACGGATTGGGTGGTGGTACAAATCCAAATTATACAGGTGGAGGTATCACTTGTAGGGGTTCAGGGAACCTGTATGAATGGTCAGATCCAAAAATTGAAAATGTGCACATATTGAATAACTCGTCACAATATGGAGGTGGAATTTATTGTAGACGCTCACATCCGATTATAGAAAATGTAACTATAGCAAATAATTCTGCTCATTTAGGAGGTGGAATTTATTTTAGGACTTCTTTTCGGTTTTCGAATTTGCGAAATGTAACATTAGTATATAATTCAGCAGTTTCTTTAGGTGGTGGAATTTATTGTAAAAACTCTAACCCAATTTTGGAGAATGTAACTATTGCTAGTAATTCAGCTGATCATGGTGGTGGAATTTATTGTGTGTTTAATTCCAATCTGAGTTTGGAGAATGTGACAATCACAAGTAATTCAGCAGAAAATTGTGGTGCTGGGCTTTCTTGCAGTTCTTCCGACGCTAGTTTAGTGGATGTACTTATAACGAATAATTCGGCAACAGAAGACGGTGCATGTGGCGGTGGAATTTTCTGTTATGACGAATCGAACCTTATTTTAGAGAATGTAATGATAGCGAACAATTCAGTTGTTGGCAATAATGCACGTGGAGGTGGAGTTTATTGCTCTAATTCCAATCTAACTTTTTCCGTTGAAAATCGCTGTAATATATATTCAAATGAAGTAGCAAGTAACAGAGGTGTAGGCTCTGATATATATAGTTTGGATAATCCAATAATAGACATTATTGTAGATACATTTACGGTATTAAATCCTTCAGATCATTATACCTCCCCTATTGATAATTTCACTTTTGATATTCTGAATAGTATAGAAGACAATTTATTAGATTCAGATTTGTATGTGGCAGTTGATGGTAATAATTCCAATTCCGGAGCTTCAGCTGATGATCCATTCCAAACTATAACCCATGCTTTGCAGGTAATCTATTCAGATAGTTTGAATATTAATACGATTCATCTTGCTGAAGGTGTTTATAGTCCATCAACTAATGGAGAGTATTTTCCGCTTCAGTGGATCAATTATGTGAATCTATCAGGAATCTCAGAAGATGAGTCAGTTTTGGATGCTGATAATATGGGAAGCGTGTTTGAGCTTAGGAATATATCCGAAGCATTAATAGAGAATGTGACTGTTTCAGGTGGTTTTGCTGATTATGGTGGTGGATTTCACTGTGATGATTATAGCAACCCGAGTTTACAGAATCTAACAATTACTAATAATACTGCTGGAATTGGAGGTGGGATTTATTGCATTAATAATTCTAATCCAAATATACAAAATGTAACTATAGCAAATAATTCAGCTGATAAAGGTGGGGGTATATATTTCTTTTGCGGTTCCACCCCAAATTTAGTTAATGTAATCATAGCGAATAATTCGGCTGATGATGATGGTGGTGGAATTTACTGCACTTCTACAAACCCAAGTTTAGAGGATGTAACTATCCTAAATAATTCTGCTGATAGTGAGGGTGGCGGGATTTACTGCAGTAGTTCCGGTCCAAGTTTAGAGAATGTGGCAATCACAGGTAATTTTGCTGGTTGGTATGGTGGTGGGATTTTTTGTCGTCATGATTCCAACCCGATTTTAGAGAATGTAACAATAACAAATAATTCGGCTGAATTTCGTGATGGAGGTGGGATTTGTTGCTATAATAACTCTAACCCGATATTAGTAAACTGTATTCTTTGGAACGATTCGCCGCAGGAAATATTTTATTCAATATATGGTGATCCTAACATGATTACACTTGCTTATTCCGATATTCAAGGTGGAGAGGATGGAATTGTAACTAACAATAATGGGACAGTTAATTGGTTAGATGGAAATATAGATTCAGACCCAATATTTGTAGATCCCATTAACGGAGATTATCATCTATCCATAAATTCACCATGTATTGATGCTGGTGATCCTGATTCACCATTAGATCCAGATGGAACGATTGTAGATATGGGAGCTTATTTCTATCAACAGTTCATTCCTCCGGAAGCAGACTTTACGGCAGATCCATTATTAGGAGTTGCTCCTCTCGAAGTACATTTCTCTGATTTAACAGTTCCAAATTACAACCCAATTATAAGTTGGCAATGGGACTTTGACAATGATGGTACGATTGACAGTAACGAACAGAATCCAAATTATACTTATGACGAAATTGGTGTTTATACAGTTTCCTTAATAGTGTCAGATGGTTATTCAAATGATACTGAAATTAAAGATAATTACATTGAAGTTACTGGTGCAGGAACTGATTTTATTGTGATTTCACCAAAAACAAGATTATATAGAAATCACCCCAATCCCTTCAATCCAACAACAACAATCAAGTTTTCACTTCAAAATAATTCTAATGTTGAACTTTCAGTTTATAACATTAAAGGACAAAAAATCAAAACTTTAACTCACAACAAATTTACTAAAGGATCTCATTCAATTATCTGGAGTGGTGAAGATGAAAACAACAAGCAAGTAGCAAGTGGAATCTATTTCTATCAATTGAAAACGGATTCAAAAACAATAACCAAGAAATGTATATTGATGAAGTAGGTTTTAAAATTCTTCGCATGGTTTCACCTTATACCCAAAACCCTAAACCAAACACCTTTTACCTTGCACCTGTTAATAAACAAACACCACGCCACTGGTAGGGAAGATCCATTCGTCTTTATCTGTAGAAATTGAGATCTTATTTTTGCTTTTGAGTATTTTCGGGAATTTGCTTTTGCCTGAGAAAATCGGTACAGCCTCAACGTTTTTCAGATCGCTTTCAAAGGAGATATCAACTCCCTGAGTCATTTCAATTATATAAACAGAAAGCTGATGTGAACTTTTTGGATAATAGGTTTTGGTGGAGATAGAGAATTTTACTTCCTTTCCAACCAAACTTTTAAGGTCGGGATGATAACATTTTATTTCGATACATCCATCAGCGATCTTCATCTCGTTGTATAATTCTATATCATTCACTTTAACAGATGTTACATTAAAAAACATTTCTTCCAGATCGATACTGTTATCCAGCAGCCAGCGATACTCTACATCATTACGCAGGAAATATTTCTCCAGATCAGCTTCAGTTTTGGCACAGGCAACACTGAAGTAATCGTTCTGTAATTTCTTAGAGAAAGAAAGATTGGTTGAAGTTAAGAAATAATTAGGGAATTCATCTGATTCTTCAAATTTGATAGTATGTTTGAAATTATGCCTGTATTGAATATCTTTATCTTTTTCGGCAAATAACCTCTTTAGGATGTCTTCGTGCACCAGATTGGCTATTTCCTTGCTTTGCAGCCTTTGTTCGATAGCAGACTCAATGATATTTCCGAGTTTATTATCAGAAAAATCTTTTGGCATAAATTCTCTGCGTAAAAGCGGGGAAGAATCAATGATCTTTCCATTTTCTTTATAATATCTTTTTGCTCTTCTTCCGATCTGAGAAAGCAGTTCGTAACTTAATCCATCATAAAGCGAGGTCAGGCTTTCCACAGAGATGTTCTCATTAGAATCACCCAGCAGAATTGCTTCATCTCCAACTTCCGGTTTTGTAACTTTTGAGATGTCTACTGCGATCATATCCATGCTTACTTTTCCAACAATATTGCAAACCTGATCATTAATAACAACCTTGCCCTTATTAGAAAGCAGGAAATCATACCCATCGGCATAACCAACCGGTAGTATGGCATATTCCATGTTCTCCGGTACAATGAAAGTTCTATTATAGCCTATTGAATCATTTTTGTTAGCAGATTTAATCTGACTTATGCGTGATTTAAAAGTCATTATAGATTTCAAATTAACTTTATTTTTCATTTCAGTATTGGGATAGATCCCATACGAAAGCAAACCCAACCGAACTAGATTTGTATATTTATTTGGAAATGTAACGACTCCACTGCTGTTAGAGATATGAATGTATTTTGGCTTAAGATATAATTTGGAAAGAACCTCTTCAAATCTATCTGATTGTAATTTTGTAAATTCAATATCTTCTTCAACTGATGAGAAATGGGAGAATATTCCGTCGATCTCTATGTTTTTAAAATTTAATATTTTATTGATATTCTCAAAAGCTTCTTTATAGTGAAATCCACTTCTCCCCATACCGGTATCGATATTTATATGTATCTTGCATTTTCCACTTTTATTCAGTTTCGCTGCAAAATCTATTGTAGAGATAGTTGGAGTAAGATCATATTCTAATATTTGTTCAATTTCATTTTCTAATGAAGGCGAAAGAATAACTATAGGTATCTTAATTCCTTGATATCTAAGCAGAAGTCCTTCTTGTAAATTTGCTACTCCCAACGAAACAGCACCACATTCAATAGCTTTTTTTGCAATCTGAAAAGCCCCGTGACCATAAGCATCAGCTTTAACGATCTGCATAAAATCTGCTTGCGGATGAAAGAACTTCTTTAATTCTATTAAATTATCTTTAAAATTTGTAAGATCGATCTCTGTCCAACTTCTGTCATTTTTCATATTATTCCTTTTGCTCAATATTTACCACTGATTCTTTTAGCCGCTAAGAACACTAAATCCCGCTAAGGAGAAGAATAAAATCGACTTAAAACTTTCTTTTTGTTTTTCTTAGTGTTTCTTGGCGCACTTCGTGGCTACCCAGTCTTGTGGCAATCAAAAGAACTTTGCTGCCAGGTCTGCTAGCGCAGAACGTTCTCCTTTTGTTAGAGTCACATGTCCCACAATACTTTCTTTTTTAAGCTTTTCAACTGCAATACTCAGACCATTACTTTCGGAATCGAGATACGGAATGTCGATCTGATACGGGTCACCTGTAAGCACGATCTTTGTTCCTTCACCGGCTCTTGTAATAATAGTTTTCATTTCGTGCGGAGTAAGATTCTGAGCTTCATCAACAATGATAAATTGATCTGGAAGACTACGCCCACGAATGTAGGTGAGAGGCTCCAATTCAATAAAACCGAAGTCTAGATAATCTTCTAGTCCGGGTTGTTTTTTCCCGAAGATCTTTCCATTATCATTATCTTCTTTCTCACTCCTATTAGAAAGAAGGATCTCCATATTATCAAATATTGGCTGCATCCACGGATTAAACTTTTCTGCCTTAGAACCCGGAAGATAACCGATATCTTTTCCAAGAGGAGATACAGGTCTTGAAACAACCATACGTTTATAATTATTCTTCTCTACAACTTGATCTAACCCAGCGGCAAGAGCAACAAGTGTCTTTCCTGTTCCGGCTTTTCCAACAAGACTTACAAGCTTAACTTCCGGATCTAGCAAAAGATCAAAAGACATCGTCTGTTCTATGTTTCGGGCTTTAATTCCAAATATCTCCTGACCAGTATAATATTTAAGAGGATAAATAGCATTGTTTTCGACTGAATATCTGGCTACATGCCCATCTTCATCATCTTCATGTTTGCAGAACATCACAAACTGATTTGGATAGATCTCACCAAAATCATTACTCATGAATTCGTCTTTTTTGAATTTCTCTAATGTTGCATCATCAATAATGATTTTGAGATATCCCATATAAAGTTCAGAAAAATTTATCTTATCCGTTTCAAAATTTGCAGCTTTGATGCCAACTGCGTCTGCTTTAATGCGAACATTGGCATCTTTGGATACTAGGGTAACTTCTTTATCCGGTTCTTTGTCATGAAGATATAATGCTGTTCCAATTATCAGGTTGTCATTTGTATCGATGATAAGAACATCTTTAGCAGTATCAGAAACTTTTCTGCTTAGAACAACCTTAATAATTCCACCCTTCTCTGTTTTTACACCATCTCTTAAGCTGCCTTGCTCTCGTAGTTCATCAAGGTAACGTCCTATTTGACGGGCATTTCTGCCTTTTTCATCAACACCCTTTTTAAAATTATCTACTTCTTCAATTACAGTGATTGGGATTACAACTGTGTTTTCTTCAAATGTGAACATTGCGCGTGGATTGTGAATGAGTACATTTGTATCTAATACAAATATTTTCTTCTTAATGTTATTTCCCATTAATCCTCCTATAATTTCCACTTTGTTTTTTTATTATTGTTAACAAGAAATGTCAAACAAAATTACAATCAAATTCATTTTTTTATAATATTATAGATTCTCATATTTTCAATAAATCATAATAGAAAAAAATCGAATGTATAAAAACCTAGAAAATTCTTGCTTTAAAAGTAGTCGGATTTTTAGTGTCACTTATTAAAATATCTTAATTTGGAGATAAATTATGGGAATGCGAAGAAAGGGTAGAGAAGTAGCAGTTCAAACCTTGTATTCGATAGAATTTTTGGATAATGATATTAGGTTATTACCGGAAGATGGAGCTTTAAAAATTCTTGAGAGTGTTGCTGCTGATAAGGAGATATTACCAGATAACCAGATATTTGAATTTGCTTCAGACATAGTACGTAATGTAATTCTCCATATTGATCCTATTGATGAGAAAATTAAAGCTCATTCCACAAATTGGTCTTTTGAACGTATTGCAAAACTTGACGTCAGCGTAATGCGAGTTGCAGTTTATGAGCTGATCTATACCGAAACAGCTCCTCCAATAATTATGAATGAAGCAATAGAGATCGCAAAAAAATATTGTTCAGAAAGCTCCGGGAAATTTATTAATGGAGTATTGAACGCAATTGCAAAAGAAAAGTAAACTATGGAAAATAAACTTTTATGTAGTATTGGTGTAATTGTATATAACGAAGCTGCAAATATTGGGAAATTACTTGATGCTCTGTTAAAGCAGAGATTGGATAAAACTAAGATCCAGGAGATCATTGTAGTTTCCAGTGCTTGTACTGATGGGACAGATGATATTGTTCGAGAATATGAAAATAAGCACGATAATATCAAGCTTATCACTGAAGCAGAAAGAGGTGGAAAATCCTCGGCGATAAATAAGTTTATTAAAGCTTCTACTTCAAAGCTGCTCATCATTGAAAGTGGCGATACGATTCCTGCAATGGATACTGTGGAAAAAATGATACTTCCTTTTATGGATGAAAAGATCGGAATGACAGGTGGTAGACCTACACCTGAGAATGATCCAAGAACTTTTATTGGCTATAGTGTTAATCTGCTTTGGAATCTGCATCACGAAATGGCTCTCATTTCTCCTAAGTTGGGAGAGATGGTTGCCTTCAGGAAAATATTTGAGCAGATCCCACCGGAAAGTGCAGTTGATGAAGCAAGTATCGAAGCAATTATGAAAGATAATGATCTGCTCCTTAAATATATCCCGGAGGCAATTGTATATAATAAGGGACCTGAAAATTTAAGTGATTTCATAAAACAAAGAAGACGAATTGAAACCGGGCATCTATGGCTTATGGAAAATAGTGATTATTCTGTTTCTTCTCAAAACAAAGGACTTCTGTTGGATCTTGCCCTTAAAGAATTAAAGAAAGACAAAGAGAAGATATTCTTCCTATTTGGAACTGCTTTAGTTGAGATGTACAGCCGATTCCTTGGTTGGTATGATTATAAAGTTCGCAAGAAGAATCCTTTTAAATGGGATATTGCGAATTCTACCAAAAACTTGAATAAGGAAATTGAAAAATAATGTTAGAGTTAATTCCAAGGATCTTCATTTATAAGTTTTTTCACAAACTTGGTTTTCCGCGTCTTATGCCAATGAACTATACAATAAGTCTTTTGTATACATGTAATTCACGATGTAAAACTTGTAATGTTTGGAAAAAGAAATCTGATGATCTTACAATTTCCGAATATAAACTGATCTTTAAGAAGCTTGGCAGATCACCATATTGGATAACACTCAGTGGTGGTGAACCATTCCTACGCAAAGATATTGTTGATATTTGCAGGGAATTATATAAATATTGTAAACCAAAAATTATTAACATTCCATCAAATGGATTATTAACGGCTACAATAGTAAACAACGTAAAAGAGATTGCTGGGGCTTGTCCAAAAAGTCAGATAATAATTAATCTCTCGATAGATGAAATTGGAGAGAAGCATGATGAGATTCGTAATGTTCCCGGAAATTACAAAAAAGTAATAAAAACTTTTGATAAACTTAAAAGTTTGAAAATCGACAATCTTGCAATTGGTATTCATACAGTAATTTCCAAATTGAATGTAGAAGGTTTTTCTGGAATTGCAAATGATCTTATGCAGCTTGAACCTGATTCTTATATAACCGAAATAGCTGAACAACGAGTTGAGTTGGATACAATGGAAAGCGATATTACTCCGGATATTGTTTCTTATTGCACTGTAATAGATTATCTAATTCACCGTATTAAAAATGGCAAATTCAAAGGAATGAATAAGATCACTCAGTCTTTTAGAATTGAGTATTATAATTTAGTAAAAAAGATCTTGAGAGATAAAACTCAGGTCATACCATGTTATGCTGGTGTTACTTCTGCCCAGATATCTCCAGATGGTGAGATTTGGTCATGCTGCATAAAAGCAGAATCTATGGGAAGTTTGCGCAAAAATGATTATAAGTTCAGGAAGGTTTGGTTTTCTAAAGAAATGAAGAAAGAGAGAAGATCAATAAAAAATAAGGAATGCTATTGCCCGCTTGCGAATGCTTCCTATACAAATATGTTGATGCATTTTCCAACTCTAACAAGAGTATTTTATAGAAGTTTTATTAAATGGTGGAGTTAAATGAGAAGTAAGACAAAAAAAAGAATAATTGCTTTCATTATGGCGTTAATCATATTAATGACCGTAGTTTATGTTTTTTATGGAAAGAACTGGTTAGCAGAACAGCAATACATTCAAAGACAGAAAAACAGTGAATTCCTTAAAAATGAATTAATGCAGAAAATGCTGGATATTGAAAAGCAATCTCAAGAAGTTCTTAATGAGATATTAAATTTATCTTACGATATCGATTTATTTCAAAAACAACAAATAGAATTAGAAAAAACAGATGAAAGAATATTTCAAGTAAACTTGGAACAAAAGCCTTATTTTGATTATAAGAGTATCTACCTGATTAGTTCAGATCAGCTTTTTGTTCTTACTAAAGATCTGGAAAGAATTAAATGGGAGAAGCAGTTTGAAGAAGGACTCATTGATATCGAGCTACTTGATGCAAATAGAATTCTTGTTCTCACAAAACAGAAAAAAGCAATTTGCTTAAATAGGGATACAGGTAAAGAACTCTGGGTGAAACAACTTAAAACTCTGCCAATAGTTAAAGATAATTTGATATTCCAGATTTCACTGAATAAGTTCAAACAGCTTGACAGAAGCATTATACTTATGTTTTCGGAAAATGAAATTGAATTGATAGAAAATATAAACGGAACATCATTGGTTGTTTATAATGCAGAAAATAAAATAGATCATTTAAGCGATTTTGATATTTTAGAAAAATGTATCTATTTCATTGAAGGAAATAAAATAAGTAAATTAATATTTAATGTAAAGAGTTAAGAAATGGCTATTAAAAAAGATTCTTATGAAAATGTAAATTTCTGTCTTAAATGCGGGAATAAAATGGAATTAAAATCCGATCGGGAAGGAAAAATGCGTCCGGAATGCACAAATTGCAAATGGACTTATTACAAAAACCCAATTCCTGCCTCAGCTTGTGTTATTATTAACGATAATAAAGAAATAGTAATTATCAAACGTAAATACGAACCCAATGCAGGTGGTTGGGCATTACCTAGTGGTTATGTAGAGATTGATCAGAACCCGGCAGATTGCGCTATCGATGAGATGAAAGAAGAAACAGGACTTGACGGTGAAGTAATAATTCAATTGGGTTATGATACCGAATTTTCACCAATATATGAAAAAGTTATCTCATTCGGTTTTTTAATGAAGGTAACCGGAGGTGAGCTTCAGGCTGGAGATGATGCAGTCGAAGCACGTTATGTCAGCTTTGATGAACTACCCAAGATCGCCTTCCCGTCACATGTGAAATTTATAGAGATAGTGAGAGCTTTGTACAGAAAAGATAATGAGTAGCCACGAAGAGCACAAAGAAACACAAAGAAAAGTTCCTTCCTTGTTGTTTAAGGATGAAGTTAATAAAATTGTGGGAGCTGCCATAGAAGTGCATAAAGAATTGGGAAATGGTTTTCTGGAATCGGTTTATGAAGAAGCAATGAAGATTGTTTCAACTGAAAGAAATATCCCATTTGAAACTCAAGTTAGAATTCCCGTTTATTTCAAGGGTAAATTGGAGTGGAAAAGATACATCAGAACTTAAGTGGATATTCCCTTAATTTAAAAAAATAGAAAATAATAAATCCGTTTTTGCTTTTCCCTTTGTGGAACTTAGCGATCTTAGCGGCTTAAAAATAAGGAAATAAAAATGGAAATAAATAAAAGTTACGAACCACAAAAGATTGAAAAGAAATGGTATAAACACTGGATAGATAAAGGTTATTTCACTCCGAAGATCGATAAAACAAAAAAACCTTACACAGTTTTGATACCTCCTCCAAATGTTACAAATATTCTGCATATGGGTCATGTTCTGAATAATACACTTCAGGATGTGATGATACGTTACAAAAGAATGACCGGAGTTCCCACCTTGTGGCTACCGGGAGTAGATCATGCCGGAATTGCAACCCAGAACATGGTAGAAAAAGAACTGGCAAAAGAAGGTAAAACAAGGCATGATATTGGAAGAGAGGAACTGATAAAACGTATCTGGAAATGGAAAGAAGAAAAAGGCGGTTTGATCATCGAACAACTCAAACAGCTTGGTTGTTCCTGCGATTGGACAAAACAGAGATTTACGTTGGATGATGGACTAACCGAGGCTGTTAAAGAAGTATTTGTAAAACTATATGAAAAAGGACTAATCTACAAAGGAAAACGCATTATCAACTGGTGTCCGCGTTGCCACACTGCACTTTCTAATGATGAGGTTGAACATGAAGATGATAAAGGTTTTCTGTGGGATCTGAAGTATCCCCTTAAAGAATCTGTCATCCTGCCTGCCACATCGAAGCTTAGCAAAGATGGGAGCGGAGACGAAGGAGACAAATCAGTTAAATACGTTACAGTAGCCACAACCCGCCCCGAGACAATGCTGGGAGATACTGCAGTAGCAGTTAATCCCCAAGATAAACGTTATAAAGATCTGATCGGTAAAATTGTTATTCTGCCTTTTATCGAGCGTGAAATTCTTATAATTGCCGATGAATTTGTTGATATGGAATTTGGCAGTGGTTGTGTAAAAGTTACTCCCGCACATGATCCTAACGATTATGAGATCGGACTGCGACATAATCTGAAGCAAATTATTGTTATCGATGAACATGGTGTAATGAATGAAAATGCAGGCAAAGAATTTGCAGGATTGGATAGATTTGAAGCACGTGAAAAGATCGTGAATGGATTAAAGGAAAAAGGGCTTCTGGGAGAAATAAAACCACATGAACATGCTGTTGGGCAGTGTTATCGCTGTGACACAGTGATCGAGCCATATCTTTCAGATCAGTGGTTCGTTAAAATGAAACCTCTGGCAGAAAGAGCAATAGAAGTTGTAAAGACCGGTGAAGTTAAATTTCATCCTGCCAGATGGACAAAAGTTTATTATCATTGGATGGAGAATGTTCGAGATTGGTGTATTTCACGACAGATCTGGTGGGGACATAGAATTCCTGTTTACTATTGCCAAAATTGTTATGAGGTAGTAGTTGCTAAGGAAGATCCGATAACCTGCCCCAAATGCGGTCATAACCAGTTCAAACAGGATGAAGATGTTCTTGATACATGGTTCTCAAGTTGGCTCTGGCCTTTCTCAACCTTTGGCTGGCCCAACAAAACCGAAGAACTTGAATATTATCTTCCTACAAATCTGCTGGTAACAGCTCCGGATATTATCTATCTGTGGGTTGCCAGGATGATAATGGCTACACTTGAGTTCAAAAATAAAATTCCTTTCGATACAGTTTTATTGCATGGTATGGTTAGAGATGAAAAAGGAATAAAGATGAGCAAATCCCTGGGGAATTCACCTGATCCTCTGGATATAATTGAGAATGTTGGAGCCGATGCACTTCGTTTCAGCATTATCTTTGCCAGTCCTAAAGGACAGGACAGTTATTATTCTAATTCTATCCTGGAAACAGGACGTAATTTTGCAAATAAGATATGGAACGCTTATCGGTTTATAATGATGAATGCAGAGAAGATCGAAGGACTTCCAAAACGTGAAGAACTTAAGCTGGAACTTGCCGATAAATGGATATATAGCAGGTTGAACGAAGTTATCGAAGAAACACAAAAGAATTATGAATCTCTTCGCTTTAATGATGCAGCCAATATCTTGATGGATTTTATCTGGAAAGAATTCTGCAGCTGGTACCTTGAACTTTCTAAAGACAGGATCTATAATGAAGAAGATAAGCAATCTCAACTTACTGCAAAATATATTCTTCTAGATGTTCTTCAAAATTCGATGCGACTGCTTCAACCAATAATGCCGTTTATTGCTGAAGAAATATGGCAAGGAATCAAAAATTATTTTCCTATGGATGAAGAAACGATTGTTCTGGCTGCATTCCCGGAAGTAGATGCAGATTTCATTGATGAAAAGATCGATATAGATATGGCATTAATTCAGGAGACAATAACTGCAATCAGAACATTGAGGAAGCAAGTAAATCTTGCACCAAAAATAGAGATCGATATCTCTATCAAAGTTGCTTCTGATGAGCAAATAGAACTTCTAAAGTCTTATGAGAATTACTTCCAAAAATTGGCTAAGGTTACAACTATCAAAGCCGATATGAACTTAGAGAAACCAGGATCTTCCGTTGCTGCAGTTGTACGGAATATGGAAATTTATCTACCATTGGAAGATCTCATAGATCTGGATGAAGAAAGAGGAAAACTTTCAAAACAGATAACTAAGCTTGAAAATGAATTGAAAAGAATTAATGGAAAACTCAATAATTCTAAATTTATCGATAATGCACCTGAGCAGATCATTTCAAAAGAAAAAGAAAAATATAATGAAGTTAAGACCAAACTGGATATTACAGTTTCATTACTTGAAGGTCTTAAATAGGAGGAGCAATGGTTGAAGATAAGAAGAATGATGTAAAAGAAAAGGAAATTGAGATTACAGTTGAAAAGAAAGAAAATTTTACTGATGATCAAAAGAAATTGAAATTCTATGGAAAATTAAGAAAGAAGTTACACAAATTAGCCATTGCAAAAGGTGGAGACAAAGCTGGGGAATTTACCGAGTATATTCTCGCTTTGCCTGATTTCTTTATTTTATTATGTAGATTGGCTGTTGATAAACGAGTTGGTGGAAAACAGAAATTGCTGGTTGGTGGAATAATTGCCTATGTGATATCACCTATTGATATAATCCCGGATTTTATTCCGTTCATTGGCTATGTAGATGATCTTGTTCTGGTTGTTTACGGATTAAATATGGTTTTAAATGAATTAGATAAACAAGTTCTAATTGATAATTGGAGCGGGGAAGAGGATGTTCTTAAACTTCTTCAAAGAATTACTTATGTAGCAGAAAATTTCCTCGATAAGAATATCTTGAAAAAAATAAAAGGCTGGTTTTCAAAGATCCACTAAAGGATCCTCTAGAGGATTGTTGTAATTTATGATAGGAGTCAGATGCGAAAGATATTTTTGATTATGATTATTGTTTGTTCATTTTCTTTGAACTCATTAATTGAGTTATCTACTAATAGTAATCAGGTTGTGTCTAATTTCTCCGGAATCTCTATGGAAGAACATCTTACTATCTATTATAATCCGGCTGCTGTTAATTTATTAGAGTTTAATAGAGCATCTGCAAATTTACGATTCTATAATAAAGGAGTTTTATCATCTTCGTTGGTTTCTCGCAAAATCGGTGATCTAAACATCTGTGTTTATGGTGAAAAATCAGAGATTAAAAAGTGGAGGACTACACCATATCCTTGGAATAAATATTACAATTATTATGAAAATTTTAATAATGAAGTTTATTATGATAATGGTACAAGTTCTGTTGATGATGATTATCAAATTACTCGAGTTTCAGATGGAATATATTACAACACATTGAATCAATTTGGAGATGATTTAAATTTTAGAATTGCAATAGGAAAAAATAACCATGGATTTCTTTATAAATACAATAAATCGAATTCAAATAATATTCCCAATGGAATTCAATATGAGTTTCAAAGTATTGATATAATTGAGATGGGAAATTCTTCTCCTATGGAATCTTATCATAGATTATCAGAAAGCATTAATGAAAACCTAACAGAACTTACAACACATACTTTTTCCTGGGGGATAATGCATGATCTAAACGCAAATAAATCATTTGATTTTGCCTTAAGTGTTTTCCACTCTTCATTATCAGAATCAAGTATAAGTGTTGAGTATGAAGAAATAGATTTTGATCCTGATAATGATGGGAATATTGTTAATAATAGTTATGGATGGGATGAATATCGATTATGCAAGAATTATAGATTACAATCGTATGAGGAGTTTGAATATAAAGGTGACGGTATTGGATTTGGCGTATTCAGCAGGATTACAAAAAAGAAAACAGAGAAACATAAATTTTGGTTTGAAGGTAAATATTTCTTTCAGTCCCTCAATACAATAAAATTCGATTATTTCCAAACCAGAATTCGAGAAGTTGCATGTTTTAGAGAAGAGTTTTATGAAGTGTACTCGAATGAAGAAACTTTTTTTGTGAATCAAACTGATATTTTCGGTCAAAAAATTGTGTATAAATTTATTGATGCCTATGTTAGTGTTAACATTGAATATCATCCTATCGAAAAACTAAAAATTTCTAGTGCATTATCGGTTGATGTGGTATTAAATAAAAAGATATTTCACCTTTATACTATAGATGAAGATCTGGATATTAATCCTTATGCAGATATTGACCAAACGGCGAAAACTGAATTGTCCATTCCAATTGGTGTGGAATGGGACATAAATGAAAAATTTAAATTAAAAGGGATAATGTCTTCAAACGTTTATTTAGGTACATTCAACTCGAAATATAACTACAGAAACAAAACAACTGGTATAGCTAATATATTTCTTAATTGCGGTTTTAGCTATAATTTATCAGATAAAATCCTTTTGGAATGTGCACGTCTAAAAGAAACTGGATTTTCGAATCCCATTTATAGCTTTTCATTTAGTTACAGCTATTAATAAATAATATTGAAAAAATTATAAGGAACTCAATGCAGAAGAGAATATGTTTGTTTTTATTATTGGTTTTTGTTGTTTCGAAAATGTCGGGAACCGAATTCGCATCTCCTCGAATTAAAGGATTTGGAAAACACTTATCATTTATTGTGGAAGATATTGATACGGATATTTTCCTGAATCCTGCTTATATTAACGAAGTAAAATCTCATGAAGCGAGTTTAAGCTATTCTATAATTGGTAACGGTGGAATTGCCACATCAATAAATACATATAAAAAAGAGAACTATTCTTTAGGTTTAATTACTCAGTTTTCTGCAGAAAATAACGATCACTTTTTCCCATATATTATTTCAGGAAAAAAATGGAATGATGCTAACTACCAAGCGAATTATGAAAATATTAATAATTCACCTTTGGAAGATTTTGAATATTTTGATAATTATACTCTAAATGAAGATGATGATTATACTGTCCGTAGAGTTTCTGATGGAATCTATTATGAAAAGTACAACAATATCGGTAATGATTTCCTTATCAGACTAATTTACGGGAAAGAAAATAAAGCTTTTCAGTATCAGTTTAGTTCAAGTAAATATCTTGATCCACCAGATGGTCGACAATATGCTTACTATTTATTTGAGCGAGAAGAGCTGGGAGATGAATCTCCATATGAATCGGTATTGTATGAATATGAAGAAGTTAATGATTATCAAGATCTTGAATTTAAACATGTTTTCTCATTTGCGATGAACGATAATCCTTTGTGGATTTATAATAACTACACAATTAACATTTGGTTTACCCAGCATTTTGTAGATAATAATCAAAGGAAGTATCAATATTTGAATAAAGATCCAGATGGAGACGGCAATTACTATAACAGCGATTTTTCTCATTATTTTACAAAAGAAGAGATTTCATTCTCTGAACGGATTGAGAGTTATAAATTTAATGGTTATGGCTGTTCATTCCAGTATTGTAATCAAAAGCAAATAAGTAAATCTATCAAAAAAGTAGTAGCTGGTAAGTTTGGAGTGGAATTCTTGAATTCAACTGATTATAAATACAGCAAAATAAAAATGACATATTACAATTACCTTGATGAATTTACCGGAGAAGAGACAAATGAAGTTGTTATTGATGAAACAGATAATAAAAAAAAAGAAAAACGAGATTACTATTTCTTACACAAGTTTGGATATTCATATGAACCCAGTCGCTATTTTCAAACATCATTTGGAGTAAAATTGATTCTCAACTATAGTGCTGTGTATAAAGATATGGAACCTTATCATTATGGTAATAATCTATCTGAAAATGGCTGGGGAGGAATTGTGTTTCCATTAGGAATAGAAATTAAGCCTTTTTACTTTCTTGCATTACGGGCTGGGGTTGATTATCATTCAATGGATTATAGCGATAATATTATTAGTGGTTTTGATTATAGTTTTGGTTCAACTTTAAAATTAGGTAATCTTAGAATCTCAGGAGCTTATAGTTCGGAACATACTTTTTCTAAACCTATAATTGATTGTTTGATATCATATAAATTTAAATAAAGTGAGGTTAGATGAGAAATATATTAATTACAATTTCTATGATTATTGTAGCTTTGTTGGCTGGATGTGACCAATTGATTGAATCTAAATCAGTCAATAGCATAGAATTTCACCCGGTGATAGAGCACTTGACACCTTTTGACGGCAGTGGATATACTGCCGGATCAAACATTGAATTTTCCTCCCAACTATATACTATGGAATCAGATATAACTTCATGGTATTTGGAATGGATTAGCAATATCGATGGAATATTGCATTCGCATTATATGGACGAAGATGGAATTTCTACTTTTTCTACTTCACTTCTTAGCAATTGTGAGCATAATATTAGTATCATTGCTTCAAATCCAGATGCTGATGAAACTATTGAAAAATCATTTTCTATCTACAATGATCTCCCAGAATATATTGATTATGATGATTATTCATTTCTAGGTAAATTTGAAAATAGTATGTATTTCACATCTGAAATTATTACATCTTGGTCAGGTGCAGATAGTCTTTGTACTGCCAACCAAGGTCATCTTGTTTCTATTACAACTATTGAAGAGAGCAATTATATAAAAAGTAAATTATCTCAAACCGACGGTCACCTATGGATTGGATTATATTATGATGTATCTTGTGATTCATTGCGTTGGGTAACAAATGAAGAATTTTATTTTGAAAATTTTGGTTTTGAATTCGAACCATATGACGATATACCATTTGTTTATATTGATTGCCGGTATGATACGTGGTCTGCTGCAGGTTTCTATTCAAAACAATTTATTCTAGAGATTGAACAATAATATTTAAGAGTAAATAAAAAATATTATGATAGCTAAAATAAAGGAATATAATAAATTATGAAACTTTTATTAGCAACTCGCAACGAAGATAAAGTTATTGAAATAAAAGAGATATTGAAGGATCTGGAAGTGGAGATAGTCTCCGCTTCTCAGTTTCCTAATATGCCCGATGTGATCGAAGATAAAGACACGATAATGGGGAATTCAATTAAGAAAGCTACTGAATGTGCTGAATTTTCCAAACTGCTCACAATTGCTGATGATACAGGTTTGTTCGTTGCTGCATTAGATGGGAAACCCGGTGTTTATGCTGCTCGCTTTGCAGGTGAGTATTGTTCCTATAAAGACAATCGTGTGAAGATGCTTAAAGAAATGAAAAATGTTCCCAACAGGAATGCTCAGTTCCGTACTGTCTGCGCTCTTGTTTCGTCGGATGGTTTAATAGCAACAACAGAAGGAATAGTTGAAGGAAAGATCACAGAAGAAGAATTTGGCAATAATGGTTTTGGATATGATGCTATCTTTAGAGCTGATGAAACCGGTAGAACATTTGGTGAAATGACACAAGCCGAAAAGGAAACGATAAGTCATCGAAGTAGAGCTTTCAATAAAATGATCCCAATTATAAAAAAATATATCAAATAAAGGATTTAATTATGGTTAATCCAACTATTTTCAGGGCGTATGATATCAGAGGTGTTGTTGATGTAGACCTTAATGAAGACGTCCTCTATCAAATTGGTAAAGGATATGGAACTTTTTTACGCAGACAGAATTTAAAAACTGTGAGTATTGGCGGCGATGCACGTCTCAGCACTCCCGCCTATAAAAAAGCATTCATAAAAGGCATGCTCGAAACCGGCATTGATGTTATTGATGTTGGTACCACAGCTACTCCTGTTCTCTATTTCTCTATTTGGAAGCTGAAGACAGATGGTGGTGTTATGATCACTGCCAGTCATAATCCTGCTGAATATAATGGAATAAAACTGAATAAGGGACTGCAAAGCGTTTATGGTGAGCAGATCCAGGAAATCCTGAAATTAATACAAACACAAGATTTTGAGACCGGAGAAGGTTCCCTTTCCACAAATGATGAAATGCATGAAATTTATAAAGATTACATTTTTGAAGGCATTAAACTTGAAAGACCTGTAAAAGTTATTGTTGATGGTGGAAATGGTGCAGGTGGACCGTATCTTCCTGAGATTTTAAGAAGACTGGGATGTGAAGTTACAGAAATGTACTGTGAACCGGATGGGACCTTCCCAAATCATCACCCCGACCCAACTGTAGAGAAATATATGACAGATCTGATAGCAGCAGTAAAAAACTCTGATGCAGAGGTTGGACTAGGACTTGATGGTGATGCAGACAGGATCGGCGTGGTTGATGAAAATGGTAAAATGTTATTTGGAGATCAAATATTAACAATTTTAGCACGTGATTTTTTAAAAGCTAATCCGGGCGAAAAGATCATCGGTGATGTGAAATGTTCTAAGAACTTCTTTGATGACATTAAAAAACATGGTGGGATCCCAATAATGTACAAAACAGGTCATGCCAATATTAAAAGCAAAATGCAGGAAGAAGGTCTTTTGATGAGCGGTGAGATGAGTGGTCATGTATTCTTAAAAGATCGTTTCCTTGGTTTTGATGACGCTATTTATGTTTGTGCAAGATTTGTAGAGATCATGAGTAAAACAGATATGCCAGTAAGCGAATTTTTGGCAGATCAGCCCAAAATGTATAATACACCGGAAATTCATTATAAAAGTACTGATGAAGATAAGTTTGATCTGGTTGCAAAAGTACGAGATTCATTTATTGCTGAAGGCTTTGATGTGAATGATATTGATGGAATGCGAATTACTTTTAAAGATGGTTGGGGACTTTGCAGAGCTTCCAATACAACTCCCGTTCTTGTTTTGCGTTATGAAGCAGAAACAGAAGAACGTCTGCATGAAATTCAAAAACTGATAGAAGATAGAATAGAAAAATTGAAATAGTAGTTAATACCTTCCGAAGGTTATTGAACTTAAAAAGGGATCTTTACCTTTGGAAGGTTAATATATTAAATTGCTGATCTCAAGACAATCTTAGGAATAATAATTATAATGCCTTAACTTTTAATCTGTTCTCAGTGCTCTCTGTGAACTCTGTGGTTATTCTTTTCTACTTTTATATATCACAGCAAGTTGCTGTTTACCATCAATTTTCATTACTAAAGGCTTATCAAAACTATAATGGATGAAGAACTTTTTTCTATCTGCTTCATGCTGCTTCAATATCCAATCTATATCCATAAAGTCATTGCCTGCACTGTATGGAATGCTGAAGTATCCAACGTTCATTGACATCAAGTTATGAAAGAAATGTGTTCCCTGAGAGGCATCAACCTGAAAATCTTTTAATCCAACTTCAATAATAGCTTTTGCATTTGAGATCTGACTCCATTTTACAGGAATACCCAAGAATCTATCACGCGTGCCCCATCTGCCGGGACCGATAAGCAGATATTTTCTGTCTTCATCTTTTAGTTTGAGATTAAACTGCTCGATTTCTTCTTGCATTTCCATTGTTCTAGTATTATCAAATTTTGTCGGATCAAATACAATTATATCTTTTATTGAATCGAACGTTCCATTACCCATGCCGCTTTCGGAATAAAGCAGAAGTTCATCTTTCTTCAATTGAGCTTTATCGATATTAGCAGCTTCCATATGTACATTAAGCGGACGAATCTGCAAAAGATAGAATGTGTGTTTTTTAGTTTTTTCATTCATCTTAACTGCAAATTCAATTTCCACAGGTACCCCCATTGCTTTTTTACAAATATCCAGAATGCTGTTTAGCACATCCGGAAGTGGAATATAGCTGTGTTTAATAATGTTTGCAAAATCGATAATAACAGGTCCTTTGCCATTTACACCGGCCTGCAATCTGTCATTCTCATAATCCCAGATCGAGGCAAGATGATTAAAACTTCCATTATGTTTTATCTTGCGTATTTTTACTGTTTGTAATCCATCCAATTCTCTAATAAGCTCTTTATTATTATTAATCATATCAACGGCATAAATCGATTTCTGAGTATTCTTTATCACATCATCATTAGATGTGATGCCATGTTTAGGATATTTAGGACAGAAAATAAAATTGCTTTCACCATCGACCACCGATTTTCCCATTCCAACTCCAATAGTTGCGATTCCGTCTAAGTTTTTCAATTTAGAAGTAGGATAGAAATTATAAGATTGAGCAACTCCGGAAATGTGAGGATAGAACAGACCGTCAAATTCATTACCCACTATATTTTGAATGATCACAGCCATCTTTTCTTCTTCTAATTTATAATTAATGTTATGTATATAATCACGTGCATTTTTCAGGAATACAGAAGCAAAAACCAGCTTAATTGCTGAAGTTAATTTTTTTAACCTTACATTTATATCAACATGATTATTGGGAAACATGTAGGTGCTGTAGATCCCGGCAAAAGGTTGTGATTGGGAATCCTCTAATAGGCCTGAAGATCGGACTGCAATTGGATCATTATTCACATCCAAGATTGTTTTTAATTTATTCTGTAATTTTGTGCTTAAGTCACCTTGTAGAAATATCTCTTCGATCTCTTCATCTTCTGCTTTGATCTTCTGAATTAATGATACAACATCATCAAATTCATTCAAACGTTCAAGCATTACATTTTTATTGCCTGAGAGTTCAAGAATGGCTTCTTTAATGTTGTTTTTAGTAATAAAATCATCAAACTCATCTGTTCCAATAATAAAAGTTTTTGGCATCTTAATATTAATATCCTTAAAGTGTGTATCAATATCTATAGAATTTATTAGCGAATTTAAAAAAGCAAGCCCTCGTCCTTTTCCACCTAAAGACCCATCACAAAGTCTTATTATTTGCCCTTCCGGATCAATGTTATCCTTATCAAATTCAATAACTTTTCCTCTATTTTTTTTTAACCTGATCTCTTCAAAAGTTATCTTTAAATAGTTCCGAAGACTTTCCGGATCGGAGAAATTATCAATCTTTATTGGCCTAATTCGTCGAGCGATCTGAATTTCACCATGAGCAATAAGCCAAGAAGAAAAGTGGTTTCTCCTACCGTGATAAAGAATTGAGTCAACGGGAACCTTAGATATAAGACTCTCAAATTCAAGCATATTAGATGCTCGTGCAATTTCGTCTCCATTTTTATTCCTGAGGATTAGATCTCCAAAACCAAGATTATTTAAAATGAATTTTCGCAAATCCTTAAGTAGTGTTTCTGAATTTTTTAATAAGAATTCTGCATCTACATCAGTTGCGAGAGGAGCATTATCATTATTTGTTGATTGCAGAAGTTTGGCTATACTCAATTCATCTTCATTGATCTTTTTCATTAATTTTAAGCCGGCTTCTCCATCGAGTATACCATCTTTAGGATATTTAACATCAGAGATCACGCAGATCAGATTTTCTTTAAATCTCTCAATTATCTGTAATGCATCATTATAATTATGAACAAGCAATACTTTTGGACGCGTACGCATTCTTCTTCTTCTATTAAGCGGAGTTAGTTCTGCAGAGATCAAGCGTTGTGACTGTTGCATTATTTCTTTATAAAGAAGTGGCAGAAAGCGAGAATAATAATGTACTGAATCTTCAACGAGAAGGATAACATGAACGAGTCCGCTTTCCGTATCTTTCTCCACATTCTGAATATCTTCGATATATTTTATCATAGCCAAAAATATATGATTATCACCGCTCCACAAGAAAACATCATCAATAAATTTCATTCTATTAGTATTACGGTTTACTATCTCAATATCAGATTCATTATTCAAAAGAAGAAGCACAGGCATATCCGGCTTTTCATATTTTATTTTTTCAGCCAATTCATACGGAGTGACCTCTCCAATTCGTAACATTGTTATTATCAGATCGAAATCTCTTTCTTTTATTATTTTCAAGGCTTCTTTACCTGTTGGAACATTTGTGATCCTTGGTATTTGTGAGAATAATAACTGATCGTATTCACTAAACATTTGTTCTGAGAACAACCCGTCTTCTTCGAAAATGAAGGCGTCATAAAACGTTGATACTAAAAGGATATTATGAGTTCTCTTCTGCATTAGATCCATGAAGTCATTCGACCCAAATTTAAATTTACTAAAGTTATAGTTTGTATCTTTTTTCATCAAAATCATCCTTGAAACTTTTAATAATCTCAAATATTATAAAATTATGATTTTTGTAAAACCATATTTATATTAATTTAATTTGACCAGCAAAATAACCTACTGAAATTGTGCTGCAGGAGTATGAAATGAATTGGAATGATCATGCAAAATATTATGATTGGGAATTTGAACTGATCTGTACGAAGCAAAGAGAAGATATTCGTATTTGGAAAGCGCTGACTAATGAATTCGGTGGTCCGATCCTTGAGCTTTGCTGCGGTTCCGGAAGAATAACTCAAGAATTAGTAAACGATGGTCACCACATCTTTGCTATTGATAATTCAATTGAAATGCTCGATATTCTCAAAGCTAAAAACTTACCAAATCTAGAAATTTTAAAATCCGACATGACAACTTTCAAATTAGATAGGAGATTCAAATTTGCTATAATAAGTTATTCCTCATTTCAACAGCTTTTAACACTTGAAGAACAGATTAAATGTTTGAGTAATATTCATGATCACCTTGAAGATGGGGGAGTGCTGGCAATGGACATTAATCCCCGGATTTGCGAGGGTGAAGAGATTCTGCTAAGAACACATTCATACACTGCAGAATATCCAATAAATAATTCCATTGTAACTATGTATACATCACACAGTATTGACCGGATCAATCAGATCAAACACTGGAGAGATGAATATTTAGAAATAGCAGAAAATGGGGAAGAACGAAAAACTTATGTTGATATTTCATTGAAGGAATGCAGCAAAGATTACATGAAATTATTATTTGAAAAATCTAATTTTGAAATTATTAATATTTACGGAGACTTTGATAAAGGTGAAGTTACAGAGGATTCTGAGAATTTAGTGTATGTAGCGCAAACTTCTTGATTTCAAGTTCCAAAAAATAGCTTTAGTTACGTTCCCCAACTTTCCACTTGACGTAAATCACAATCTTCATTTTCTGCAACCAGATGTTGAATGATTTTAATAAATCAGCATCAAATCTATCTTCGGGGCAGGGTATTATTCCCGACCGACGGTGAAAGTCCGTGAATCAGGTAATTGCCTGATTGATTCGGTGAAATTCCGAAACCGACCGTATAGCCGGGATGGGAGAAGATAGATTAGTTGATAGTTGAACCCCCGAAGAAACTTTTCGGGGGTTATTTTTTAAATGAAAAATTTTAATACAATTCTAGAAATAATTGCAGATTTAAAACAAGATAAGATGGTCATTGTTATCGATGACCAGGAGCGAGAGAATGAGGGTGACCTGATTATGTCTGCCTCATCGGTCACGGCCAAGGATATAAACTTTATGGCCAGGCACGGCCGAGGACTTATTTGTATGACTATGGAAGGGCAAAAGCTAGACGAATTGGGACTTCACCCGATGGCAACTGAATTAAGAGACCCCTTTCGGACTGCCTGGGCAATATCTGTTGATGCAAAAGAGGGAATAACTACTGGTATTTCTGCTGCGGATCGGGCGAAAACGGTCAAAACCTTGATTGACCCGAAAACTAAACCGGATAATTTAGTCAAGCCAGGCCATATTTTTCCTCTGCGCGCACAGAAAGGCGGTGTTCTCGCTCGGGCCGGACATACCGAGGCCTGTGTGGATTTAATGAGC
>JAGLPW010000142.1 GCA_023137125.1 Candidatus Cloacimonadota bacterium
AATATGAATGAACAGAAGTTGCTGTGTCATAATACCAGGTATCTCCGCCTTCCATGTATACATTACCACCACCATCTAAATAGGAAGCTAATGGACCTGCTTCAGTTGCTGTGAGTACATAATTACTGGAATAAATTCCCAATAATACAAACACAGCATCTGCATTACTTGTAAGTGGAAATGCATTAATATCACTAGTCAGATTAACCTCACCAGCAGTATAAAAATTCTCAATCGATGTCTTTAGGGTAGAACCTGTTGCAGTTGGATCAAGATCTAAAATCACTATATAATGATCACTTGGATCAATTACATAAGCATTAAAAGAACTTATAGCATCATATCCGTTATAAGATCCTAATATATCTATTTGAACATTTCCACCATTATCGAAAGAAGTTAAAGTAAGATCAGTTCCGTCTAATATTGCTTCTACTATAGAAGGATCGCTGCTTTGTACAGAAAGATCTGCAGCTACAGGATTACCTTGATAATAGAAATAATCTGTTAGGTCAAAAGTGACTGTGTCATTTAAATCCATTTCTAAGTTTGCAATAGGATTGGGAGCGACAAGTGGATAGTTTGCCATTCCAGATTGCAAGATCGGATACATATTAAAGGGATACTGTGGATACCCGCCTACTGTAAATACACCGGTTGTATTCACATGCTGAACAAGAACTACTGCCCTTGTGTTAGCTAAATCTAAATCTGGATTAACGTCGAACGAATGTACAAATTGTTCGGATGAACCGCTTGCTGTAAGGCCAAAATCTTCCTCATAATAATTTACAACAGTACTATTGTAAGAATCACTATAAAAGTAAGTTAACATGAAAATTATTCTGTAATCATCAGCAGCAATGGTTTCAGTCATTAATGCATCTGCGGTAATTTCTATTTGTCCACCTGAAAGATTCATAAGAACATCTAACTCCATAGGGCTGGATAAATTAACCAGGTTGTTATAAATTGCCTGATAACGACCCAGAACTCCTGCGCCACCTCCCAGGTCGAATGTGTCTCCATTTAAAGCTGAAGATGGTAATGCCATAACATTATATTCGTTATTTCTTACATCATAATTTGGACTGGGATGAGCACCATCACCTTCCCAAATAATCGGGATAAAATAATCTTCATTTTCATACATTTGCAATAATGCAGCACGTGCATCAGGGCAGTAACCTCACCAAGTCTCCGTAAAGACTTCACCCGCTATAAATCTTTGTGAAGCATTTAATAGGGTAGAGGTTAGGACGAGTAATAACAATAAAATCAGACTTGCTTTTTTCATAACATCTCCTTTTTGCATTTCGTTTTATTTTCACTTTTATTTTCAGGTACTATATTTTTATTATACCTTTTAAGGCAACAAAAATATAGTGAAAGGTTTGTCAAATATTATTTTAAACTAAATTTCAATCCTATTTTAGTCCTAAAAGGAATAAATAGCCGCATTTAAAGCCATCTGCCGCGCTACTCATGATCCCGCCTGCATAACCTGAACCTTCACCTATTGGAAAAAGGTTAGTTATTCCATTTGCTTGGGAAGTTACACGTTCTCGTAGCAAACGTACTGGTGACGAAGTTCTGGTTTCCGGTGCTAATAATAAACCATTTTCAATAAATCCGGGAATTCTTCTATTGAATTTTGTTAATCCAAATTTTATAGCTTTTGAGATGTTTTGAGAAAAGACCTGGTTAAGGTCTAATTGGAATGTTCCGGCTTTGAAACTGGTTAACTTTTGATCTGAAGAAATGGAGTTCTTCATAAAATCGTTAGCCTTTTGAGAAGGAGCAAAATAGGGTTTAGAATGATTAAAACATTTTTTTTCAATTTGTTGCTGGAATTTCATACCGTCAAGTATATCATAACCAAAATCATTTCTATTAACTGTAACTACAATAGCACTATTAGTAAAAGTGTTATCTCTGTCTTTATAGCTCATACCATTAAGAACCAGGCTGTTTTGCTCGGAAGATCCGGCTACAATAAATCCACCCGGACACATACAAAAACTATAAATCCCTTTGTCTTTATATTTTGCTGTGAGACGGTAAGTTGCAGGACCGGTTAGCGAAAAATCAGTTTTCTCACCATAAAAAGCATTATTTATAAATTCTTGTGAATGTTCTATGCGAAAACCAACTGCGAAAGATTTGTTTTCCATTTCAATTTTATTTTTAAGCATTATGAATGTGTCACGTGCTGAATTTCCAATTGCCAGAATAAGTATTTCTGGTGAGTATTTTACTTTGTTTATGGTTACTTCAGTTATTCTATTATTATTAATTTCAACATTTTCCAGTTTGCTGTTCCAAAAGAACTTACATCCTTTTTCAATTAGAAACTTCCTCAAGTTAATAATAATACTTCTCAGTCCATCAGTTCCAAGATGGGGAAGAGCATCGTATCTTATTGATTCATCAGCACCAAATTTGATAAGGTATTCAACAATTTGATCAGTGTAAAAATCTCTGGTTCTAGAAGTAAGTTTACCATCGGAAAATGTTCCGGCTCCACCTTCACCAAATTGAACATTGCTGTTCTCGTCTAGAATTCCTTTTTGCCAGAATTTCTCAACTTTTCTTGCTCGTAGGTCAATTGTTTCCCCCCTATCGAAAATATAAGGTTGAAATCCTTTCTCAACAAGAGATAGAGCAGCGAATAGACCCGCAGGACCGGCTCCAATAATAAATGGATTAGGATTGGATAGTTTTAATGAGCTGTTGATGTAGGGTTGTGGTTTGGAATATTTCTGTACTTCAATATCTAATGTTAAATTAATATCAATATCAGCAGTAAGTGTGAAATTGTATTTGAGAAAATTTTTCTTACGAGCATCTATCGAACGACGGATTATTTTGATCTTGCTTATGTGTTTTGCAGAGATCTTTAGTTTATTAGAGATTGTTCTTGATAGATCAATTTCTTTTGAAACAGGAACTAAAATATTTCTGATCAAATACATTCATCCTCCAAGATAATATCTATGGAAATCTAAACTTCTTGACTAATATTCTTGTCAAGCGAATCAAATGTACAAGGATAAAAAAATATGATAAAAGCTGTATTCACGGATCTAGACAGAACACTTCTAAAGAATAACGGAACGTTTTCTGAGATTAACCTAAAGGCAATGAAAGAACTTGCAGAAAATAGTATTAAGCTGATTATAGCCACTGGCAGGAATATTTTATCTGCAAAAAAGGTATTAACAGATATAAATTACTTCGATTATTTAGTGTTCTCCTCCGGAGCAGGAATTATCAAATGGCAAACTAAAGAGATAATTTATGAAAATTATATAAACAAAGAAAATACAACTAGAGCAATAAATGTTTTATTGAAGAATGATGTTGATTTTATGGTGCATGATGTGATACCAGAAAATCATAGATTTTATTATTGGATTCATCACTCATTACCGGATTTCAAACGAAGAATAAAAATTTATGAAGAATTTGCAAAACCTTTGGAATTGGATCATTCACCATCTAAAGCAACTCAATTGTTGGCAGTTCTCAAGCAGAATGAGGACGAAAAGTTTGAAAGGATAAAAAGTGAACTCGAGTTTGTAAAAGTTATTCGTGCTACATCCCCCTTAGATAGAAGATCGATCTGGTTGGAGATTTTCCCGCAAAATATTTCTAAAGGACATTCCGCAGAATGGTTATGTAAAGAACTTGGAATTGAAAAAAATGAAATTGTGGGAATCGGCAATGATTTCAATGATATAGATCTCCTTGAAATGACACATAAAAGTTACGTTGTTGCAAACGCACCTGATGAACTCAAACAACGATACGATGTAGTTGCATCAAATGAGAATAACGGATTTGCAGAAGTTGTGCAGAAGATATTGGAGTAGGTGATAATAAGAAGACACCAAAAAAGAATAAAAAAATGGTGGCAGGACCCAGACTTGAACTGGGGACACAAGGCTTTTCAGGCCTCTGCTCTACCAACTGAGCTATCCCGCCACGCAAAGTGGACTCAACAAAAAATCGGGTTTTTGTGTCAAATAAAAAATTTCAATCAGTAAATTCTTTCAGCTTGTTCATCATTTGACTTTTTTCTATCTTATTTAAGAATGAAGCTTTAAATGAATTGCCTGCAAGCTGTATTATATCTTCCTTTGAAAGATCAAGAGCATTTTGAATTTCAATATAATTCTCATTTATATAACCACCAAAATAAGCTGGATCATCAGAATTAATTGTAACAAAAAGTCCTTTATCAAGCATTTCCTTTAGAGGATGTTTTGTAAGATCTTCCACTACTCGCAATTTAAGATTAGAAAGCGGACATACAGTTAATGCCATCCTCCGTTCGACGAGATCATTTACAACAGCTATATCTTCCAAGCATCTGTTGCCATGATCTATCCTGTCAACTTGCAATAATTCCAAAGCTTCAGTTACGTATTCAGCAGGACCTTCTTCACCGGCATGAGCAACAATTAAATATCCTTCTTCTTTTGCTTTTTGGAATACCCTTTCAAATTTGGAAGGTGGATGTCCCAGCTCTGAAGAATCAAGACCTACAGCATCGATCCAATCTTTAAAGGGTACAGCTTGTCCCAATGTTTCAAAGGCAGAATCTTCCGGGAGATGCCTAAGGAATGACATGATAAGTTTTGAAGTTATTCCGAGTTTAATCTTTGCATCGGTTAAAGCTTTATGAATTCCAGTTATTACTGTAGCAAACATGATGCCGCGATCAGTGTGTGTTTGAGGGTCGAACATGATTTCCGTATGCAGGATATTCTGCTCTTTTGCTTTTTTAAGATATTCCCAGGTCATATCATAAAAATCAACTTCATTAATAAGAACATTGCAGCCGGCATAATATATATTTAAGAATTCCTGGAGATTAGAAAAATTGTATGCTCTTTTTAATTCTTCAATATTTTTATAATCAAGATTAACACCGTTTCTTTTGGCTATCTTGAACATCAATTCAGGTTCAAAAGTTCCTTCAATATGCAAATGTAATTCCGCTTTTGGAATTCCTTCAATAAATTTTTTTAAATAATTTTTTGCTCTCATAGTTACCTTTAAATTTTATCTGATGTAACAACGCAATTTTTATTTCTGATCTTTCCGAAATACATTGCTTTGTCAGCTTCTTTAATACTTTCATTAACATCACGAACTCTGTCATAAACACTAACACCAATTGTTATTGTAACGTTTAAAATATTACCTTTATATTCTATTGATTCATTTTTAATTCTCAATCTTAATTTTTCTGCGATCTTCTTACCACCTGCCATATTTGTTTCCGGAAGAAGCAGAAGAAATTCCTCACCTCCCCAACGCCCAACAATATCCTGCTTTCTCATAAATGAGAGCATAAGTGAAGAAACAGAGGTTAGAACGTGATCACCGGCATCATGACCATATGTATCATTAATCTTCTTAAAGTTATCAATATCTCCCATTAAAATAATGAACGGTTTCTCATTTCTTTCAAAACGATCGGTTTCATGTTTGATCTTCTGATACATATCACGACGGTTAGATAAACCTGTAAGCAAGTCTGTTTTGGCTAGTTCTTCCATTTTATTGTAAGCTTCTGTGAGCTTTATATTCTGTTCTTCAATAGTTTCATTGGTATTTGCCTTTTGTCTAAATTGGAAATAGAAGAAAAATCCTAACACTGCAACAGCTATAAGAACAATTACAAGAATAACCATGAACATTTCATTTTCTTTGGATTGATATTTTATTATGGAAGCGTTTGTTTTAAGAAGTTCGATCTCTTTCTTTTTTTTTTCTGTTTCATAGCTTATTTGCAATTCTGCTACAGCTTTTTGTGTTTGTACAGTAATTAGATCATCTTTTATCTGAGCATAGAGTTTCATTGCTGTATAAGCCTTTAGGTAATTTCTTTGATTTTTATAGATCTCAGCAAGAATTTTATAACAGGAGATCATGATCTGTTTATTATCATAATTCTGAGCATAAGCTAGAGCTTTTTCTAGATTATAGGAAGCCTTATTTTCTACATTTTTTTCATAATAGGTAATTCCAATATGGAAGTATGCAGATGCAATTCCATTCCCGTCATTCAACTTTTTCATCATATCCAAAGATATGTTGTAGTTCTCTAAAGCTTTTGTAGTTGATCTAAGTCCTTGATATGCAATTCCAATATTGTTATAAGTTGTAGCTGCCCCAAAATTATCTTTTAACTCTTTTTTAAGAACTAATGATCTATTATAGAATTTTAATGCATTTTCAAAATTTTCTTTCGATAGATAAATGTTTCCAATATTATTCAGGGTTATTGAAAGGCTTTTTTTATCGTTGATCTCATAACTGATATTAAGTGCACTTTGATAATAATCCAGAGCTTGATCAAATTTATCTATATTTCTTAAAACATTGCCAATATTATTTAAGGAACTTATTATTCCCTCTTTATCGTCTAATTCTTCTTCTAATTCTAAAGAGAGTAAATGATATTCCATTGCTTTATTAAAAATACTCAATTTGTTGTATATGTTGCCAATATTGTTATAACACCTGCCCATGTTAGGTTTATCATCATTTCCGATGTAAATTTCTAAGGCTTGTTTTAGGAATTCAAGAGCATTCGAATATTGATTTAAATTATAATAGCCCAGTCCACGATCAAAAAAATATTGTGCTTTATCTTTTTCCGGTAGGAAATTTACTTTTTCATCTACAGGTTTTTCAGCAAAAATGTTTGTAGTCAAGATAACAGAGACTATTAGGAATCCAATTATATTTTTCATTTATCAGGGCTAAATATTTAAATCCATTCCTCCAAATATATTTATAATTAATTAATACAAATTAAATAATTTTATATATAAGTGTCAAATTGTATATATTTTATAACATTTAACTTATTGTCTTTAATTTCTATGATTATTAAAATGATAGATTACAAATCAAATGTTGAGTTTGTTAATATCAATATTGGCAAAGTTCTCAACAATAGTATTTGCTAATGAGAGATCCTGATCTCCTGAGTTTTTATTCAAGAATCCTATGCATTTCATTCCAGCTTTCGCAGCGGCTTTCACGCCATTGGTAGAGTCTTCTATTACTATACATTTGCCAGGATCAATGTTTAATCTTGTAGCAGCTTCTAAAAATATAGCCGGTTCCGGTTTGCCCTGTAAAACTTCTTCAGAACTTATCACAACATCAAATTCCTGTATTATTCCCAATTTAGATAATATCACATTTACTATTTTTTTAGCAGTGGATGAAGCTACTGCAGTTTTCATTCCCTTTACCTTTATAGAAGTTAAAAATGAAATGAATCCATCTATTGTTTTTAGAGAATCTGAGTTGTTAAAAGAATTATAAATAACTTCATTATTCATTATTATAAGTTCTGCAACTGTGAATTGAATGTTATGTTTAGAACACAATCTTTCCCACATGAGTTTCATTCCAGCACCAATGAAGGTATCATATTCTGACTTAGATACAGTAAACCCGAGATCATTGAATAATTCTTCCTGAATATGGAAATAAAGTGGTTCGCTGTCTATTATTACACCGTCCATATCAAATATAACGGCTTCAAATTTATTCATAAAGAAGTATTACTCAACAGGTGACCATAGTATAAATTTGTTTCCACCAATACGAGTACATTTTTTTGTTGTATCAAGCAATTTTTCTATAAGGATTTTGGCTGTATCTTGTGGAGTAGCAATAATTCCGCCAATAGATAATGTTATGTTTATCATTCCTTTTCCTATTTTGAATTCCGCTTTTTCTACAATATTTATTATCCGGTTTCCAATCATATCAACAGTGTCTTCTCTTACGTTTACCAAAACTGCTGCAAATTCTTTTTCAGACCATCTTCCTGCAATATCAAATGGACGGAGGTCTTGTTTTATTAATGTTGAAATTTTAGTGAACACATTTACTTTTAGCTCATCACCATAGATATTACTTAATTTTTCATAATTATCGATTTCAATTAAAAGTATACCAAAGGGTCTGTTATATCTTCTGAATTCACTTAGTTTTGCATCAATTGACATTTCCATGCTAATGTGATTCGGTAATTTTGTTATCGGATCGAAGAAAGAATTTTGATATTCCTCTGAATCTTCTACAAGATGTTCTAGATGATCTTTATTATCTGTGAATAATTGAGTGGCACCAACTACCTGATCTTTACTGTCATACATAGGTGCAATTCTAGCTGAGATTGGAAATTTGTGACCGTCTTTGTGTGTTATAAGCAATTCATACTGTTTTATAGAGCCAGTTGCAAGTGTTATTGTGAACAGGTTAGATTCACCATATAATTTATTTCCTTCAGCATCAGTGGGACAAAGAAAGTTTTCGGAACACATTCTATCAAAAACTTCTGAACTAGAATATCCGGTAATTTTTTCTGCACCTTTACTCCAGTATTTTATTCGTCCTACTTTATCAACGTAAAATAATCCTTCATAAAGGTTCTCGATAAGGTTCCTATAATTTGTGCTAGCCACAAATCCTCCCCTTTGTTAATGAACTAATTTAACCAATGATGTAAACTTTCATATCACAAAACATATTATAAAGAAAAAATATGAAAAACTCAATAGGAAGTCAATTAATTAATTTATTTTTACTCCTATCTTTACTTTATATTTATTTTTCCATTTATCAAATTCATTCTTTAGGAATCTTTTTTCATAGTATTTTCTATCCGAATAGAAGTCCTTCTTAGATGGTTTGTTAAGTTTCAGAAGCTTATAAAACAGAAGTTTTTCTGAGTTAATGGGAATTACTGAACTACAATAATTTTCCTGATGCTTTAAGATATCATCAAATATTGCTTCACTGAAATCTACACCCGGTATCTTACTTGTGAGCGACATATCAGAAATAATATTCCAACCTCCCAGATAATACAACAAAGAATCTGGATCTGAACCAGAAGCGATTTTATCTTTTATCTCAGATACATTCGCCTTGGCAAAATCAAATTTAGTTTTAGAATTATGAATCTCTATGATCTGTGGTAAAGCATCTTCGAATGTGAGTTGACGTGACCGATGGATCTTTAACTGGAAAATAACAGCGTATGCATTATCAAGTTTAATTATTCCTGAATATTTTTCATTATTCCACATTCTAAGGAGTTCTGTTCTATATTTGGAGATATCTCCTAAGATTTCAAAATCATCTTTTGCATCTTGAAACTCAGTTCTAAAAATTTCAGGATCCTCTACATACTTTGAAAGATGTGCAAAGTATCTTGTTGAATCAAATACAACTTTTGCCTTGTTAAATGCTAAGCTATCGGCAATAGTAAATAATGCCTCTTTTCGAAGTTCTCTTTTCATCTCAGCAAAAGATATAATGCCAGCATTGTAGCCTTGTATCTTATGCAGGACAATCCAGCCGTTATCATAGCTTATAGGTTGAGTCCAAGTTCCCGAATTGATCTTTGAGAGAGATGTGTTTATCTGCTCAGGTAATTCATCATAAGGGATGATCTTATTTCTGGGTAATGAATTAGGGCAGCCAAAAATCATTTCAAGTAATGAAATATCTATTCCATCGGCAGCCTGTTCGAAAATTATTTCGGCTAATTCGAAATCGTGCGTGAAAACGTAATTGAATTTTACAGATCTTTCTCGATAGAATTCATTTATTCTTTTATTATATTCTTTCTTTAATTCATTATCAGAAATAGTTTGTTTAAGCTTGTTGTATTCATTTTGTGCAGAAAAAACCACACCACCGACCTGTAAACTGTCAGGTGTTCTAAAATCTCTTCTATGAGAATCAAAATAATCATTGAATTTGGTACTGTCCTCTTTGGAATAAGCCATAAATTTTGGAAGCTGCGAACTGATCTTTTTATAACTTGGAATGAACTCAGGAAAATAGGTGATAGCTTTGTAGAATATATATTTTTTCTCAATTGGTATAAAATCCCAGGTTTCTCCACGATTCATTCTGATCGCGATCATATCATCGATAATACTTGAATTATCAAACATCTTGAGATAAATGATTTCTTTAGATTCGGAGAGTTTGTAATCATGTACAATTTGGGCAATTTGATATTCATCATCTGCGTTTCTTTCTAATAAATATTTTATTTCCTGCTGATATTCTTCTTTACTGGTAGAAGAAAAAAGAGAAGGATTTGAAATCTCAACTTTAGTTACAATTACAGTAGGAATAATGAATTTCTCAAAATTTTCTTCAAAATATTGTTTATGTTCTTTATCGTTTGTTTCTTTTATTTCTTCGGCAATATAATCTTGCCATATCGCTTTAGAAATAGCTTGTTCATCCTTTCTGGCAAATTTCTTTTTATCAACTACTTTGAATACAAGATATCCCTCATCAATATAAATAGGTTCAGAATACTGTCCTTCATCTAATTCAAAAGCACTGTTTAGAATAATTTCCGGCAGTTCACCAAGTTTGTCATTTCGACTGAGATATGATGTTTCTATTATGGTTTGCGAAATATTGGCTTTTGCCTGCAAGAGTTCTGTTACTTGAAGTGCTTTTTGTCTGGCTAAATTTCTTGTTTCTTCTTTTGTAAGTTCCTTCCGGAGTCCTGTTGTATTTTCGGCTTTAATTGTGATATCAGCTAATATCATTGCGGTTATTTTCCTACTTACAATCGGCTTAACTGTTTCTTTAAAATCATCGTTCTTTACAACAAAAATATTTAATTTGATCTTCTCTTCTTTGTTATATTTATATTTGTGGCGTCTGTAATACCACTCAAAATCTTCAGGAGATGTTTCGATCTCAAAATCTACATCCTGTTTATCAATTATTGCATAGCCAAGATCTATCTTTGTATTTTCCATGAAATATTGTCTCAGTAGTTTATCTTCAGATAGATCAAAAGATTTTTCTAGTATTGTCCTGGTTTTTGTAATGAGGATCTCATCTTTCATAGCGTTTATGACTCTACTACCACTTATTGAGTTTTTAAAATTAAGGAATTTGCGTCTGTCATAAGTTCCATTTGTCTGGAATCTGGGTAGATCTCCTACTTGATGAATAAAGAATGCTTCCAATTCGGTATCAGCAACATATATTCTTTTTTCTAAAGCATAATTCTTAATTAAATATTTATCAATAAGAGCTGTAAGGGATAACTGCCGTATAGTGCTGTAAGAATACTGTTGTTTACCTTCATAATTTTCCATCTCTTTTTGAAGTTCTGTAGAAGAGATCTTATATGCTCCAACTTCGGCAATGGTCTTAGCTGACAGAAAAGAAGAACACATAATTAAAATTAACGCCAAAAGATATTTCATATTTTAATTCCTTAATACTTTGATCATGTACATAAATTAAATGATGAATATTTAATCAAGAAGAATTTATTTTGTTTATGATCTTTTAATTTGACTTATTAGAGAATAAACTTTATGCGGAATCTGAAACGAAATTATTACCGAGGTAGTGGATGCTTAGAAGTAAAATTATAATTTTGATAATATTAATTCACATTCTACCAATTATACTTTCAGCACAGATATTAGATTCTTTAAGTACAACAGTTCTAGATTCATGTTTAAGTTATCTTCATTTGGAATATAGTGAACTCAGTTTTGAAAAAGCATGGGTTAAAGATGATACATTTAAACTTGAGATCGTAGATTATCTACTGGATAATCCACTAGAATTAGCCGGATATGTTGAGGAAACTGTAAAAACTGTAAAAGATAACAACATAATAGAACTTATGGAATACATAACAAAACAGCTTGATATAGAGGTTGATGGGACTTATGAATATAACTCAATAGATTCAAAAAAGCCGGAGGATATCATAGTAAATGCGCTTGATCAAGCAGAACCATACTTATCAGAATTCTATTCCAAATTAGATACACTAGAGCTGCATGACCTTGTAATGTCAGCACCAAATTTATGGTGTGGTGAAGATAATCCCGAAGATATAGCCCTAAAAGGAAACTGGCAGCAGGAATTCGATGTTAAGGCCGATACATCACGTTCGGTAGATAAAGATAGAGTACTAAATATATTGAAGAAACTTGATAAGAGCTCATTACATATTGCAGGATTGATATTTTTAGATCTAATTGAAGAATTACAGCACAAAAATTTTGAAAGCTTAGAAATGAACAACAACATGAAAATAGAAGACGCTAAGGGTGAGATCTTGTATTATGTTCAAACAAAATATGGAGAGCTAATAATTGGCGGAAAAGGTGAAAATATTTACTCACGAGATTTTGCCTTCATCATCGATCTGGGTGGAGACGATACATACAGGTGCCGTGCCGGAGGAGCTTTAGGGACTCTGGGGAATTCCTATTCATTTGTTATAGACCATGAGGGAGATGATGTTTATTTTAATGAAGAGAGATCTGTAAGTATGGGTTCCGGATTCTTAGGAATAGGAATTTTGTATGACAAAAAAGGCAATGATGTTTACCGCGGAACACATTATTCTCTAGGTTCCGGGATCTGTGGAATTGGAATTTTGGTTGATACTGCTGGAGAAGATGATTATCGTGGTGGTTGTTTCACGCAAGGCTCAGGTCATTACGGCATCGGGGTTTTACAAGATTTTGGAAAAGGTGACGATAGATATCTGGCAAAACTCTGGGCGCAGGGATTCGGCTCAACTTTTGGTTATGGCTTATTACACGATACCGGTGGTGATGATACATACAGAACCGGAGGAGAATATCTTCATGCACCGCTGCTGCCCAATGATTATCAATCTTTTAGCCATGGTTTTGGAATGGGCTGGAGGCCCAGGGCAGGTGGTGGGATAGGAGTTTTGTACGATGAAGGGGGAAACGATTTTTATGATGGTGAAGTTTTCTGTGAGGGCTCTGCCTACTGGTATTCGCTAGGGATTTTGGTAGATGGTGGTGGAAACGATTCCTATAACGCTGCTCAATATGCCCAGGGTGCAGGAATTCATCTGGCTATTGGTGCTTTATGGGAGCAGGGTGGAGATGACCAGTATCATTCCCGCAACGGTGTTGTAGGAGGAACTGCCCACGACCTATCTGTTGCCATGCTCGTTGATGAAAGTGGTGATGACAGCTACATGGTATCCGGTGGATATGGAATATCACTCACAAACTCATTTGCCTTGTTTATTGATAAATTGGGAAACGATATGTATTCTACCTGGGAAGACTTAAGTTTTGGCTCTGTGCGATGGGCACGAGGTTTTGCCGGTTGCGGAATATTTATGGATCTGGAAGGAAGAGACAGATATTCTCGCAATACACTTGCCAAAGATGGAGGATTATGGACGTATAACGGATGGGGAATCGGGATAGACCTGGCTCGAGATGTGGTTACAAAACCAGATGAAGAGGTTGTAGAAGAAATTATTCTTACTGCTGAAGATTCGCTTAAAACAGTAGAAAAATTATTTGAAGAAGCATCTTTGTGGGAAGTGGGCTCTAACCGAAAGAAAGTTGCACGAGCCAAGAAAGCTTTTTTGCTTAAGAGTATGGAAGCTGTGCAATATATTTGCGATAATAAGTTAGATACAAACAACAGTTTGGAACTCAGATTAATAGATACGATCACAAAAGAATATCCCGATTCAATTGCACCGTTATTGCTAACAAAGATAGATGATGAAAATAAAAAAATACAGAAAAATGCAATACGGCTTTTGGGTGTTGCGAAATATAAACCAGCTCATTATCCGCTGATAGAGATGCTTGAAGATGAAAAGTACGATTATTTAAAACGAAGTTTGATAGGGGCATTGGGCAGTATCGGTAATAAAAATGCAACCAGTATAATTTCAGGGTTTTTACATGATGAAGAGGAACTTTGCAGATTAAGTGTGATAAGTGCATTAAAAAAATTAAAAGATGAAACTGCGAATAATGTACTTATAAGTGCAATTGATGATGACATTTTCACCGTTCGCTCAGCTGCAATAACTGCTCTTTTAGATCTTGCAGATCTTAATACTTCACGAGTTTTATACGATAAAATAAAAAATGAGCAGTTCGATTATCCTGAGTTGGCAATTAGAACATTATCTAATATTGAAAATAAATTTGCTGACAGCACCATGGTTGCTTATAAAAAACAGCGTAAAAGGTCTCAGAAATTATTTATTCGACTTATTAATAACTCGGATGAACGCATTCGAGCTGAAGCTGTGAAAGCAATATTTTCAAATTGCGGTAAAAAGAAAAGAAAGTGGCTTGAAGATCTTATGAAAGAAGAAAAAAATCCATTTGTAAA
>JAGLPW010000143.1 GCA_023137125.1 Candidatus Cloacimonadota bacterium
TAATTCTCAGTTTACTATTTGTTACATTGTTGGCTGCAGTAGAGCCGCATTTTATGAGCTGGCCGGATATCTCAGCGGATGGAGAGAAGGTATGTTTCGTTTATAAAAATGATCTGTGGCTTGTACCATTTACTGGTGGAGAAGCTCAGCGTATAACCTCAACAGAAGCAGAGGAATGGCATCCAAAATTTTCTCCCAATGGCAAACAAATTGCTTTCAATTCTAATAGAGGTGGATGGACAGGTATTTATCTTTATACAATAGAAGGTGGAGAAATTGATGTTGTAAATACAGAAGGATTGAATATTTTAGACTGGTTCCCAAACAGCAGATCACTGCTTGTTCGTGGTCGTGAAACCGGTAAAGGAGATATCTTTTATGAAGTGAAGTTAGACGGTTCATTTAGGGAGCTCACATCGTTTGCAGGCAGGAATGCAAATGTCTCGGAGGATGGGAATAATATTATCTTTGATAGAAGGGGAAATATATACCGTGAATCTTATACAGGAAGCTATAATGGTGATCTATGGGTTTATGATATAAAAGATAATAAGTTCACAAGATTAACGGAAACCGAGCTTAGCGAGAAATTCCCAGTTTACTCATCAATTTCCAACAATGTTTATTTTGCAGCTTCAGACGGCACTGTCTTCCAACTTTATAAAGTTACAGATAACAACTTTATAGAGCGTGTACAACTTACAAAATTTAAGAAATGGTCTGCTAGGAATGTTGCAATTGCAAAATTGAACGACCGCTTAGTATTCGAAAAATTCGATACTTTATGGAAATACGATCCAGACACAAAAAGGGCTACAGAACTGGAAATTGAAGTAGGTCAGGATTGCTATGTGAATTTGGTTGAAAGAGAGGATGTGAAGAATACTGCTTCTAATTATGCAGTTTCTGATAATGGAAAACTTGTGGTGTTTACTTACAAATTTGATCTCTTTGCCGTCCCCGAAAAAGGAGGAGATGTCAAACAGATAACGCATGATCAGAAAGGTGTTGGTTATATTGAGATCTTAAGCGATAACCAAACTATTCTCTTCACAAAAAGAATAGATGGTCAACTGCAATTGTATAGAGTTAACATCAAAGATATTGGCAATATAGAAAAACTAGAGTGGAGCGACGATAAATATATAAATTGGATAGTGCGGGAAGGAAAGACTTTGGCTATTGGGTTTTCTGATGATAAAAGTAAACGTCAGGTTGCCATGGCAGACAGCTTAGGCAACAACATTCATACAATTATCTATGATCAATATGTCTCTAGTAATTTAAAAATAAGTCCTGATGAAAAATACGCTCTCTATCTTGATACACTTCCAGAGGAATGGACTCAACATCTCTATTTGTATGATATTGAGAATAACAAAAAAGAACTACTCTATAATTTGGATGGTAGAATATCAAGTCTCTTCTGGGGTAAAGATAATAAATCTGCTTTTTTTACAGAAGATGGGAATATAAGAAGAGCTGATCTGCTAGCTAGAAAAGATTTCTATAATGAAGAAGATAATTGGAAAGATATCATGGACCCACCGGCAGAGAAGAAAGACAACGACAAGAAGGATAAGAAAGATAAAGAGAAAAGAAAGAAAGATCCTCTGAAGATAGATACAGAAGGTTTTGCCGATAGAATTACTACTATAATTTCTAAACCAGGAAGTAACTGGATTGCACACGTGAAAGACGATTCTACCCTCTATTATGTGAATTACAATAACAAAAAATACACTTTAAGAAAAGCAGATTATACAGGAGAAAGTGATAAACTGATAACTTCCATCTCTTCCTCTCCCGAAAATTTGAAATTTAACGAAAAGAATAAAGTTTTCTATTATATTCTAAAAGACAAATTATACAAATATACTCTAAAAAAAGGAAAGAAAGCAAAACTCATAGAAATGGACTACAAATATTCTTACGATAGATTCCAACTTAATAATGATGTATTCCAACAGGTTTGGGTTGAATTTGGTAAGGGCTTTTATGATCCGGATATGCACGGTGTGAACTGGAAGAGATCGAAAAAAGATTTCTCTAAATATCTGCAATATGCCGATGATCCTTCTATACTGAAAAAGATAATTGATGAAATGATAGGTGAAGTGAATGCCTCACATACAGGATTTTATCCGCGAAGTGATTCCCAGTATAAAACTTATAACACAGCTTACTGTGGATTTGAGCTCGACCTGCAGGATTTTCCAAAAGATGGGGTCAGGATAAAAAAGATCTATAAAAAATCTAAACTGAATAAACCACACAACATTAAAGCGGGAGATATTTTACTTTCTGTAGATGGAAAAGAGATTGGGAAAGGAATGGATATCCTGGCTCATTTCAAAAACAAAGTAGGTGAGAAGATCAAACTGGGGATAATGTGTGATGACGGTATGAAAGTGGTTACCGTGAAAGGATTGAGCGGCAGGGACAACTACGCACTTTATTATGATAACTGGGTAGAAGAACGACGCATAAGAGTTGAAAAATTATCTGATGGAAAAATTGGCTATCTTCACATACGAAGTATGAATAATAGTAGTTATCTGAAATTTATTCAAGACCTTTTTGCTGAAAATGCAGATAAGAAAGCTCTGATAATTGATGTAAGAAATAATGGTGGTGGTTATATTCATGACAGGCTGGTGGAGATATTAACAAAGAAACCCTATGCCTTGAGTACTTATAGAGGGTTTGGTGGAGATGTGAAATATAAAAATCCAGGCAATACAGTAGATGTTCCAATGGTTCTACTTATAAATGAAAATTCTTTCTCTGATGCTGAGATCTTTCCAACTCTATTTAAACAACTCAAACTAGGAAAAGTTATCGGGATGCCAACCAGCGGTTCTGTTATTGGAACAGGACATTATACATTTATGGATGGCTCTAGCATGCGAATGCCTTCCACCGGATGGTTTACTCCAACGGGTGAAAACATGGAAGGAAACGGAGCTGTTCCTGATATATTTGTAGACCCTACTCCCAAGCAGATAATTAATGATGATGATGTCCAACTTAAAAGAGCTGTGGAAGAGCTATTGAAAACCCTGTAGGCGTTTTCGATGAGGGATGAGGAATTAGTGGTTAGGGATGAGGGATTAGGGAAGAGGAACCCTATCCCAGTCTTCGTTCCAATAATTGGAACTACGCCCCGGTAGGCCAGCCCTTCCCCTTAAATTAATGTGAAAGGAGTGAAAGAGGTTAGTGATAGAATTTCCTATCCTACGAGCCCTGATTAATCGGGGAAGTATAAAGTTTGGTAAGAATCTGTCTTTCTGAGGTTTACCTGCCGAAGGCACGGATTTCTTACAAAGACATTCGACGAAGAATCTCCCGTCATCCTGAGCGGAGACGAAGGAGAAGGCTGAAAGAATAAGAGGTAAACTTATGGATATTGAACATAATTTTACAATTTGGGGAAGCGTTTGTGATTGCGGGACAGAATGCAGTATTCTACAGAACAAAGTTCATCCCTGGGATAATATTAGTCTTATCATTCGCCTGGTTTGCCCTAAGTGCGGGAACATTGTAGATATTGATAGGAATAAAGCGTCCAAGTTTTATGACCAGAAAATATTTAGTTATTATGATAACTTATATGGAACAGTTATGGATCTGGGTTGCGGGGGCGGACTTCTAACCAAGCATATTATAAAGAATGAAGATGTAACCCGGATAATCTGTATAGATAATGATGAGAGTTACCACAAACAGATCAATGCATTATCTACTACTGATAGAATTCAATACTTCAATTTGAACATATCAAACTTAACCGAATATTCCAGAAGTAAAAGTATAGATTTCATGATCTGCAGAGACGTATGCATGTTTGTTGATGATACAGACAAATTCTTTGATGATATAAGCCGGATAGTGATAGCGGGAATGAGAATAATGGGCTGGTACATCCCCGACCATAAGAATATGCACAACACACTTCACCCCAAAGAAATTTGTAAAGAATTCAATAAACGCGGTTGGAAAACGAAATTAGAATACCTGAATTGGTACAAATCCGGTTACTTCATATCAGTTGAGAAGAGTTATAAATTCTAACTGTCGGGGCTTGCCCCGGCAAGCCCTTACTCTTTCTCGCTGCTCTTATCGTTGAGACGCAAGATTTTGCGTCTTTACAGAAAAATGACAAATCACTATCACTTTTTTCTTTTCTTTTTCTTCTTCTTGCAACCTCTCAACTTTCTTTATAAATCACATTCCGCTTTTTTGTATGCATAAACCAGAAGAAGAACACGATGATCGTATACAAATATTGAATAATGAACTGAATCCATTCCGGTTTAGAATACCAACCGAATACAATGTGCAGAGGAATTCCCAGAACGCCGTCTTTATGACTAAATATTGTCTTTGAAACATCAAATGCTTTTATAAAGACTGTATTATCTCCGGAGATCATTTCATATCCTTTTAGAGCAGAGAACCCTTCATGAAATGTATATCCAAGAAGGTAACCTGCCTGAAGAATAAGATAAGCTAGTGTAATCTTGAAAAGAAGTTCAATATCTACTTTAACCAGTGAATAGAATATTAGCAAAGTTAAAATTAAAGATGCCAGAACACCCAAAATTACAATATTGAAAGGATACTTTCCGGCAAAAGAGAATATGGCTATCTCTGTACCCTCACGTGCAACTATAACAAGTGAGATAAAAAATAATCCGGCAGTAGAAAGATTCTTATCTACCTTACCTTCTACATGTTTTGCCATATCATATCCATGACGTATCATCCAGAAGATGAACATTGTTACAAGAGCAAGCGCTATCAAACTGGCAACACTTTCCCAAACTTTGGTTAAAGTTGTAACACCGCCCAAGCCAGCTGAGACAGCATTCAGCAGTAGACCCAGCAGTAAAGATATTATAAGACCGGCGATGCCTCCCTGAATTACCTTGCTCCTCAAATGGAATTGAGCTGATTTGGATATATATTTGAGGATGATCGCAATTAGAAGAAATGCCTCGAGTCCTTCACGAAAACCCATAATAAAACTTGGTATCATCTGATTCAAATTAACCTCCATATAAATAAAAACACATTATATTTATTTAAACTAACTCATTAATTATTAATGCAAATAAAAAATATCATAATTCTGTACTCTCGTACCCCTGTACTCCTGTACTCCAGTATTTTCTATTTGACATTTATATTTCCCTTAACCAATTTCGTCTATGATTTACATATATACAATGAAACGAAGAATTTTAAGAGAGGATTTGAGATTTGCACAAGTATCATTCATATCTAATAATAAGAATTAATAATATCAAGAGTTCACTTTATAGATTGAATATCGATGATGATTTATAAAGGTGCGTGATAACTCTGATATTGAAGTTATGACGAACCTTTTTAGTGTAACTATAGGTTGGTTATACGCACCTTTTAGAAGGGCGCAGCATACATATGTTATGTGTAATCAACAAATTTAATAACTGGAGGTTACTTTGAAGAAAATTAGTTTGTGTTTATTGTTCGTATCATTTATCATATTATCAGTTCAAGCAAGTGAACTTCAATATTCCGAAATTCCTTTTAACCAGCTAATGACTATTAATCTATCTAATTATCAAATAGAAAAACAAATTAAACTGAAAGGTACTATTATCGATTTTGATATTGCCAAAGACACTGGTGATCTAGTTGTTGTCGAAGAAAGTACAAATAACAATTATACTATCTCTAATTTTGATAATCAAGGTAACATAAAATGGAATAAGAATAAACAAGAACCATTTAATTGTGAAATTTCGGATTATGGAAATATCATAATAATCAGTAGCAGAACAACAATTGAGATATATAATCAAAATGGAAAAATAATTTCTTCGAAAGAAATGACTAGAACTGACTTACTTCCATCATCTGACGGAAAACTCTTCTATCCAAAAACTGGAATGATGTCAGGTAGACAAAAAGAAATGATAATTTATGATCAACAATTGATTAAACATAAAATTCAATCTTCTGAATTAGAAGACATGAGGACAATTAGATACCGATTTGTAGCAAGCGATAGAATCCTAGCATATATTGATGGAGCATTAGTAATTTTTTCAATTAAAGATTATAGAATTGAATTACTTGGAAAAGAATATGTAGATCGTGGAAAAAGCTTGGGAGAATTTGAAGGGACATTCCATTATACAAAGACTGATTATTCGAAATATTTCACTGGAGTAGTTGCATATAATGATGGACTTTATGTTTTCAATATGGATGGCGATCTAGTTTATAGAGATGAAACACCGTATTATGAAACTAGATTTATTGATGATTATAAATTAATTGCTTCAAACAATGGTGTACAAAACTATATGAAAATTATTGATTTAGAGAATAATCAAGAACAAACATTCAATTTTGCTTTTCATAGTAATTCGTTCGGAACAGCATATTTTGACACAATTACCAAAATCAAGAATTATCTTTTTTGCAATGTAAACAAAGGACCTTCACCTTATTGTTTTGTGATTAATTTGGAGGATGCTTTTGAAACAATTTATTCATTGCCAAATTATAGTTTTTATAAAATAAATAATTCCGTTTATGTAATCGTAGAAAGCAATACTCCAGAGATTTTAGTACTAAAAGAAAAAGATGATTGAGATTACACATAACAATCGTGTCAGTGTAATGTGATATGGAAGAGCACCGCACACGCGAAACATTAGCCACAACAAAAATAGTGGTGTTAAAGAATATAAAGGTTTTCAAGATTTATTAAATAGATAATTAACAAGAATAAAACGGAGGAAAAATGAAAATAAAAGTGCTTTTAATTTTAATCATTAGTATTTTGAGTTTAAATCTTTATGCACAACTTATTCCCGATGATAACTTCAAAGCAAGAATTAATCAAAACCTTGGTCAACCACCAGAATATGAACCAACGATTGAAGACCTAAATGGAATCACTGGTATGTTATGGGCAGCTCTTGCTGGAATATCATCAATTGAAGGAGCTCAATATTTAATTAATGTGACTTCTCTTTATTTACATGATAATCAAATCGATGATATTTCTCCTGTTTCTGGTTTAACAAATTTGACATCTCTTCTATTATTTTATAATCAAATTGATGATATCTCTGCTGTTTCTGGATTGACCAATTTAACTTCTCTTAATTTAGATGAAAATCAAATTAATGATATTTGTGCTGTTACTGGATTAACCAATTTAACTTCTCTTTATTTAGATGAAAATCAAATCAGTAATATTTCTGCTGTTTCTGGATTAACCAACTTAACATCTCTTCATTTAGGTAATAACCAAATCAGTGATATTTCTGCTGTTTCTGGATTAACCAACTTAACATCTCTTCATTTACATGATAATCAGATCAGTGATATTTCTGCTGTTTCTGGATTAACTAATTTGACTTCTTTTAATTTAGACGTTAATCAAATCAGTGATATTTCTGCTGTTTCTGGATTGACTAATTTGACAGGTCTTTTATTAGGTGATAATCAAATATGTGATATTTCTGCTGTTTCTGGATTAACCAAGTTAACAACTCTTCGTTTAGGTCAAAATCAAATCAGTGATATTTCTGCTGTTTCCTATTTAACAAATTTAACTTATCTATATTTAAATTCTGATCAAATAAGTGATATTTTTGCTCTTGTTGAAAATACCGGACTCGGTTCTGGAGATACAATATTTTTAATTGAGAATTTTCTTTCTCAGGAAGCACTTGATGTTCACATTCCAATTTTGGAAGACAGAGGATTTAATGCATTGATTTATTCATCAAATCCAAATGTTTACGCTGCTTGCTACCCTAACCCTGTTCGGAACGCAATTGAGGTTCCAATAAATACTACTTTAGAATGGAGTGGAAATTTTCCATCTAGGGAAGTAAATTATGATGTATGGTTAGGAGAGACAAGTGAAGACCTGCTAAATGTTGGAACAGGTACAGTTATCAACAACACACTTTATTCGTTTACTCCAAACTTGAATGATAATACTCATTATTGGTGGCGAGTAAGAGCAACTACAGAAACAGATACAATATGGAGTGGCTTGTGGCATTTCACAGTTGGAAATCCTGTATCAATTGATGATGACTTAAGCTATTTAAATTCATCTCAAATATTGAGAAATTTTCCTAATCCATTTAATCCCATAACAACCATTAGTTTTGATTTACCTATTAATATCACTAATCCAATTATAGAGATTTTTAATATTAAAGGAGAAATAATTAGACAGTATACAATATCAGATTTTCAATCTTCAATTATCTGGGATGGTACAGATGACAATAGCAAACAAGTTTCATCAGGCGTTTATTTGTATCGAATAAAAACTGAAAAAGGTGTGTTAAAGTCTAATAAAATGTTGTTACTGAAGTGATTTGTGGCTAACAAACGTGTCAGTGGGTAGGCTGGTCGGTGTTCTTTGCCTGAATCGTTCCGATCCCGCCGCACACGCAAAACATTAGCAGCAACTTAAAAAAGGAGATTTTATGAAGAAGTTATTATTTTTGTTAATGATATTATTTATCAGTGTTTGTTATGCTTTAGAAGAAGTGGATATTTTTGATATTTCTGGAAAGTACATCTGTTCTACTGAAATCAATTATCCTGAAAAGTCAGAAGATATTATAATAGTTAGTTCAAATTTTCTTTATGAATTTGGGAAATGTGATTCAAAATTATCAAATGGCATTTACATAGTATCAAAGCCCAAAAATAGTAAAGTTTTGAAACCGAATAATTTTAACAGAGATTTTGGCTATGAAGATGTTACAGATGAATATTTTCCTTTTGAGGAATGGAGTGCAGGTGACATTGAAATTGCAGATATCAATGGAGATGGAAATGAGGATATTGTTTTTTCTATTAATTATTATAATGAAAGTTTAGATTCTCGTCCACGAATCTGGATTCAAACTCCCACCGGAAATTTTATTGATGAAACAGATAGTAGAATACCAGATTTACAAGCTCCCTGTAATGATATTGAATTATTTGATATAGATTCTGATAATGATATCGATATTTTTCTTACAGGTTATTCTTCCAGTTTATATTATCTTCCTGCCGGACTTCTTATTAATGATGGGACAGGTGTTTTTACAGATGAGAGCTCTGAAAGACTTCCTCAGTTTAATTATCCTGATTTCGCATATTTTGCTGAAGCAGCAAATCTTGATGATAATCAATCTATTGATCTTATTGTAAATATTTTTGGTGAACCTGACATAATATCATATCAAGCTATTATACCTGAAATTTGGCTTAATA
>JAGLPW010000144.1 GCA_023137125.1 Candidatus Cloacimonadota bacterium
ATTCATCATCTTAAATTTTGTTGCCCCATGTGTTGCAACAGTGAATTTTCATGGGGAGAAAGAGAATGAATGAACATTTAGTTAAGTTGATGGAAGTAGGGCTTACAGAAAATGAAGCAAAAGTATACAGTTGCTTATTAAGAAAGCAGACATTTACTGCAACTGAGATCTCTCAATGTTGCAATGTAAACCGATCCCGAATATATTCTGTTCTAGAAAGTCTGATCAACAAAGGCTTATGCATTGAAACACTAGGGAAAATCAGAAGGTTCAAAGCCGCATCACCTGAGATAGCGTTTGATAAACTTATAAACGAACAAAATGAAAAATTAAAAATTCTTAATTCACTTCCCGGACTTTTATCACCAATATATCAATCTAATTCAGATAATTCTTCTCCGCTTGAATTCATCGAAGTTTATGGCACACCTGCAAGTATCATAAAAAAACATCATACTTTAGAACTTGAATCTAAAGATATAGTTCTCTCTTTCTGTAAATCTCCTTATGCTATGTCAAATGACCTTGATATTCATGATGAGCAAGAAGAAAGCATGAAGACCGGTGTTGTATTTAGATCGATCTTTGAAGTAGAAAAGGATGATATTGATTTTTTTGCAAGAAGGATGAAAAATTTTGAGGATCAGGGTGAGGAAATAAAAGTGGCTTACCATCTTCCTATTAAGTTGCACGTATTTGATGATCACACTGTGATGTTCTCTATGATAAATCAGGTAAACCCTGATCAAAACCTAACATATATGGTTATTGAACATTCTGATCTTGCTGAAACACTTATTACAACTTTTTATAAATATTGGGATAAAGCTCTTACTGTGAATGAGTTTTTAATTAAAGAAAATATTGTTCTTTAGGAATGCAAATTGCATTATTTATAGTACAAAATAATAATAATATATTGGAGGATTAATGAAAAAAAATTTATGGATAACTTTTGCTGTGATGTTATTATTCACTTCCCTTTCTGCACAATTACCAGTTCCAAAGCAGGTAATTTCAGTTAAGATAGAAGCGGATAAAATTATAGCAATATATAAAATACCGGAAGGTTATCATCAAACTTTGCAGGAAGATATGTTCTTTGTTGAAGTAGATGAAATTGAAGGAATCAAATTTGAACAAACTGTTTATCCTGAAGGGGAAAAAATGGAGGATGGCAGTATTGAATTTCATGGAACGGTTGCATTAACTAAGCAATTCACAGTCTCAGAAGATTTCAAAGGAGATCCAATAATTCAAGTTTATGTTGGATATCAGTTCTGTGATGAAGGTGGAACTTGTTTCATGCCGGAAGAAGTTGAATTCAGTTTATCATTAACAGCAGAAGCTGAAGTTGTGAAAAAAGAAAAAATAGAAGACACTGAAGAAGAAATTAAAAGCACAGATAATATTGAAGAACTCCTTGTTTTATTGGAAGATTTTGAGATAACAGGAATAGAAGCAGGATATCGAAATAGCGAAGACTTTGTTTCGTTTTTAGAAAATTCAAAAGAACCGGGATCATTTAATACAAATAAGTTTGCAAATATGAGTATCTGGCTCATTATCATCTTGATCTTGCTAGGTGGAATTGCTTTAAACCTCACTCCTTGTGTACTTCCAATGATGCCCATAACAATCGCTGTTTTGGGAGCAGGCACACAATCGGAATCAAAAGCAAAAGGATTTTTGATAGGTGGAGTATATGGTTTAGGAATGGCATTAGCTTATGGATTACTGGGAGTAATAGTTGTTCTCACAGGTTCTCAATTCGGTACTATAAATTCATCTCCCTGGTTTAATATCGCTATTGCGGCTCTTTTTATTGTTTTAGCTCTGGCAATGTTCGATATAATCCCCATAGATTTCTCCAAATTTCAGAGCAGCAAAGTCGGAGGTAAAAGCAAAGGAAAATACATAACAGTATTTATCCTTGGAATTATTGCTGCTGTATTGGCTGGAGCCTGTGTAGCACCTGTTTTGATTTCAGTTATTATCTATTCAACATCACTTTATACAGCTGGAAATCCTGCAGGATTGCTACTGCCATTTTTATTAGGTGTTGGAATGGCAATTCCCTGGCCTTTTGCCGGAGCCGGACTTTCCTTCCTTCCTAAACCGGGCAATTGGATGAAATGGGTAAAAATTATATTTGGAATAATAATTCTTGTTATTGCAATTTTCTATATCTATACTGGTGTTAAGATATTCAAAAACAATAAACCTATTGATATTACTGATTATTCTCATGAGACTTCAGACCTCCCCTGGAAACATTCGATCACAGAAGGGTTGATAGAAGCTAAGAAAACAGGAAAACCGGTCTTTATAGATTTCTGGGCAACTTGGTGTAAGAATTGTCTTGCAATGGATGCAACTACTTTTAAAGATGAAAAAGTGATTAAGGAGTTCGATAATTACATTTTAGTTAAATACAAAGCTGAGAATCTCAAAGCATCACCTACAAAAGAGATACTGAAGCACTTTGAAGTAATCGGCTTGCCAACTTATATTGCTTTAGCTCCAAAAAAAATAGAAAGGTAGAAAAATGAAGAAAATCTTAATCTTGTTTTTTCTCACATTAGTAATTTTTGCCTGTGACAGATTTGAACATAATCTTGAGCCAACCAGCGATAATGAAAATTACATTATAGATTTTTTCAATACTTTTGCAGATTCCATATCCACATTCCCGGAAAGCCTTTCTGGTATTATGTCATTTTATAATGAAGATTACAATAATAATGGAGTTACAAAAGCTGATGTAGAGGACTTCTACACGACATTTATAATTATCAATACTCCAATCTTTCTAGAAGCAACTCTGATAGATACAACAGATAATAATATCGAATGGCGATTATTAGCTACCTTACTTTCCGGTGAAACCTTTATGGATACTTTAATATCTGATGTTTTAATCGAAACTGAAGATTCTTACCAGTTTTATGGAAACCAGGCAGATATGCGAAATGTTATTGTAGAACTTTTCACTGGTCAATGGTGTTCTAATTGCCCAAGTGCTGAAGAGGCCTTACATAACCTGAGGATGCAATATGGTAGTAGGTTCTCTTATGTTGAGTATCATGTTGGAGATCAGCTCGCAGGTGATTTTTCTGACATATTCGGTTACTATCCAAATACTGGAACTTTACCTTTGGGTATTGTGAACGGGAATGCTCACATAATTTATTCGGCACCCAGTGTTGAAGAAGTTCAAGCTGAAATTGAAACAGCCATCACGCCACTTCTTCAGGAGTCACTCTTGGCATTATTGACTGATGTGCAAACAAATCTAACAGACACTTTGCTTACAGCTTCTGTCCAGATCGAACTTGATCCTTCTATTCCAACTGACAACCTTTCATTGGTTGCTGTTTTGATGGAAGATTATAATGAAGATTATCCGAATTATCATGGCGACCCGCATCACAACATTGCTTTGAAGCGAATAACTGTAGATATTTCGACATTAAATTTAGATGATCCTATTAGTTTTGAGATCAATGAACTGGACGTTCTTCCACAATGGTATATGGATAATGCAACAGGTTTACCCGAAGATCTTACTCTGGTGATCTGGGTTCAAACCTTAGAGACACCATATAATCAAAATTCATGTGCTGTACATAATGTAATAGAAGTTTCTCTATAAATAATTAGGAGTAATATAATGAAAAATATTTTTGTAACTATACTGATATTAGTTCTGGCAATTCAATTGACTGCTGCTGATAAAGCCGGTGATTTTAAGCTGGAAAACATTGATGGTAAACAGGTTAAACTATCCGATTTTCAAAAAGAAGGATTAGTAATATTAGATTTCTGGGCTACCTGGTGTGTTCCCTGTAAAAACGGACTTCCTAAAATAAATGAATTACATGAAAAATATGATAATGTTAATGTATTGGCAATCAACGTTGATAAACCACGAAAAAAATCTAATGCTATTTCTCATGTTAAATCGAATCGCTTCAAATTCCATACATTATTCGATCCGAAAAAAGTTGTTCAAAAACAGTTTAACGTTACAAATATTCCGCGTACTTTGATCATAGATCAGGATGGAACAATTATTTATGACCATACAGGTTATCAGCGGGGTGATGAAAAGCATTATGAAGAAGTGATCGTTAAATGGCTGGAAGAGCAGGAAACCAATGAACCAGATGAAGATACATCAGAACAGGAAACCGAGGAATCGGAAACCGAAGTTCTAGAAAATTAATGGTGAAAAAATGAGAAAAATTTTATTTGCCGTATTGATGATAGTTTTTGTTGCTAATCTGCTCTATTCCGAACTGAGTTTTTCAGGATTAAACGAATTCAAATATATTTATTCCAACCGGATTATAGAACATCGTGATTATTTTTCTGATAAATTCCAGTTGCAAGCGCAATTCAACAGTTTCAGAGCCGGTATCAAGTATGATCTGTATTATCCAAAATTCGGCAAATTTATTTTGATCAATGATAATATGGATGATAACTCAATTGAATTGATGCTTGAATCTGAGATAGATGAATATTATTTTGATGAATACTATCTGCAATATGAATCTGATTACTGGTTTGCTCAAATTGGAACCTTTGAAGCAGTTATTGGATCCGGTATTGTTTTACACAATTTCTATGATGATGATTTTGAAACAGATTCCAGACTTATCGGTGGTTATGTAAATCCGGTTTATGATAGATGGCAAATGCAATTATTTGGTGGGCTGATGGAAAGCGATGACAGCATTAATCCCGATTTGGAAGATGAATATGACCAAATTGGTGCCTTTGATGCTGCTTTCAACATAATAGACAATTTGACGATTGGGGGAAGTTACGTTCTGCATAAGGAGCTTCTTGATGCTGATGAAGATGAATTTAATAATAGAACTGTATATGCTGGAAAATTTAACTATTCCTCTTCCTTATTCGATCTACATGCTGAATACGCAACAAGCAAAGATGATTTAGATTTAGAAGGGACAGCGATCTATTCCAACATAACATCATATTTAGGTAAATTCACTCTGATGGGTGCATATAAAAATTATGAGAATTTTAATGTAAGAATTTCCGATCTTCCTATGGTCAATCATGCTGGTCAAATTTTGGAACATAGTTGGGACCCGGGAAAAGATGAAGAAGGGCTAATGGGAGAGATCCGCTTTCTTCCTAACTATGAAAATGAATTTGTGATAAACTATGCCGAAGGCTGGAACAGTAATTTCATGGTTAGGTTATCAAACCTATATTCCGAATTCAAACATGATTTTGAAGACTGGTCGTTCAAAGCTGAATTTGAATTATTGGAACAACTTAATAAAGAAAATGCAAATAGATGGTATAAGGAGATCACACCAACTCTTACTTTCGATTTTCTATTTAAGGATAATCCGGTTTTAATAAAAGCTGAATATCAATATAAGGAAGAAGATAAAATAACAGGTGATCATTCACATTTTGAACCACGTTTGCAGACAGATATCGCAATTGGAAACTATTCCTTATCCGTTGCTATAGAAAATCAGATCGGTGAATCAGAATCAGCTGAAGACGGAGATGATGGTGAATTTTGGATAGGTGGCGAAATAGCAACTACGATATTCAATAATACCGATATTCGATTATTCTATGGTAAAGAAAAGGGCGGCATCGTATGTCGTAATGGCGTTTGTAAAAATCAGGCAGAGTTTGATGGTGTACGCCTGACTGTGATAACAACGTTTTAAAAAATTCGTCCTCCGCAATGGTTAATAAACCTTGCGGATGGTTGAAAATATATACGTGGAAAATAATGTTTCTCTGGGATTAAAAAAAATTAAATTATAAAGGAGATAAAAAATGAAAAAAATTATTTTATTCGCATTTTTATTAATGAGTATTAGTCTTGTTTTTGCAGATTTGGAAGTAGATATTCCATTTGACCTAGACATAATTGGTGAAGATTTTTCTAGTGTAGGACCTTATGAATATGAGTCTGATTGGATTACCATAACCAACAACAGTAGTTCATCTCAAGCTTATACTTTTATGTATACAAATGTAAATACACCTACAGGTTGGACTATGAGCGTTTGTAATGATATTGGAACATGTTATATGCCAAACTCTCCAGTACCTTTTGATATTCCTGCAGGAGAATCCGTTTTGATCCATATTCTAATTAATGTTACCAGTACAGATGGTTTTGGATTCTCATTCACTTTTAATGAAGGTGATCTTACAGAACCGATGGTTTTTGATTTCACTTTTAATACTGCTGATAATGTGAGTGCAGATGATGAATTGTTAGTACCCGAAAAACTTTCACAAAATTATCCAAATCCTTTTAATCCAAGTACAACAATTTCCTATGAGTTATCATCACATGAGTTGGCAAATGCCAGCCTAACAATCTACAATACAAAAGGACAATTAGTTAGAACTTTTAAAGACCTTAATGAAAGTGGAAATATTGTTTGGGACGGAAGAGATAGTAATAATAATATCGTTAATTCGGGTGTATATTTCTATAAAATGAATTGCATAAAAACTTCGATAGTAAGAAAAATGATCTTAATTAAATAAGGGGAGAAAAAAATGAAAAAGATCTTAGTAGTGTTTTTTTTAGTGATCCTTTCTGTTAGTGCATTTGCACAATATCAAGTTGGAGATATTGTTGATGATGTCAGTTGGACTGATAGTAATGGTGATGATCAATCAATTTATGAATTGACTGCTTCTGGAAAAGCAATTGTATTCTTTTGGGGAGGTTATGGTTGAGGTGGCTGTGTAGCGGCGGCGCCGACTTATCAAACTTTATGGGAACAATATGAAACAGGTGGACATGTATATTTTTTATCGGAAACTGATTGGGGAGCAACTCATACACATCCAAATTGGCCAGGTCTTGGAGCAATATATTGGGACTGGGGAAATGGATATGTTCCATTTTTTGCAGTGGTAGGACCCCTCAATGAACTTTATTATGGTGACAATGCCGTGACTGGAATTGCTGGTCCGCTTGAAAATGCTATTGCAAATTTTGGGCTTAGTGCTGGTATTGCATCTAATGTACAAATTGGTCCTTCAGATCTCGGAGTACAGTTTACAAGTATGTCAACTTCACCCACAGGAGTAATTGATGCCTGGGAATGGGATTTTGATGGTGACGGTGAGATTGACAGTACTGAAGAAGATCCTTATAATCTATATACTGAACAAGGGACTTATGATGTTTCACTTACAGTATATCTTGATGGAGAGAGTGATACAATTACTCTTGAAAATTATATCACGGTTAATGATGGATCTAATATTTATGGACCTCTTTCCGGTATCTGGCATGCAGAAAACACTTACAACATAACTGGTGATGTTAATATTGCAGAAGGTGATGAACTAATTATAAATCCTGGTGTTGAATTACAATTTGCTACGGATATGCAATTTGTGGTTAATGGGCTTCTGTTAGCAGATGCTTCATCTACAAGAAGTGAGCCTATTGTTTTCAGTTCAGAAACTTCATGGAATGGTATAAGATTCTTTAATACCCAAGAAGATAATCTTCTTGCTAACTGCGAGATATCTAATGCTTCTGTCTCTGCTATCAAGGTTGAAGGTGACTCTAAGGTTGATATTATTGGTTGTAAGATATTTGAAAACAACAGTCCTGCATTTGAGATTATCGGATCTGATAATGTTTTGATCTCACAAAATATTATTGCCAATAATATAAATTCGGGTAATACAGCTGGTATAATCTGTAATGCATCTTCTATAGAGATCACAAATAATGTAATTGTGAACAATACCGGACAATGGGGCGCATTCAGTTTATCGAATGGTTCAAATGCGATTATGACTAATAATACAATTGCTAATAACGAATCGACTAATTCAACTTCCTATTTGATGTTCCTGTTGAATTCAATTCCTATTATAACCAATTCGATCATCATCGATAATGGTGTGATCAATTTCCCAAGCACTCCTGAAATCACATATAGCTGTGTAACAGGTGGATTTGCAGGAGAAGGAAATATTGATGAAGATCCACTCTTTGTAGCACCAACAGAAGGAGATGGAACAGACTATAACGGGCTGATCGCATCTTGGTGGCTGCAGGCTGGATCACCTTGTATCGATGCTGGTAATCCTGATGCAATGTACAACGATACAGATGGAACAAGAAACGATATGGGTGCTTATGGTGGTCCTAATGGAATGGAACTAACAGATTCTGATGACAACACAGTTGATGTGATCGCTGTTAACTCTATCTCTGTTTATCCAAATCCATTTAACCCAACTGCTAATATCGCTCTTTCTATTAATGAGAATGACATTCTGCAGCCTGTATCAGTTAAGATCTTCAACATAAAGGGTCAGCTTGTTAAAACAATTGTGAATAATGAAATTGTGCAAAATACAGACTTTGTATGGAATGGAAAAGACAACAAAGGCAATTCTACTTCCAGTGGAATGTATTTTGTTAAAATGAAAACAGTCTCTTCTGAAGTTTCTAAAAAGATGCTGTTGATCAAGTAAGAAAAATAATATTAATAGTAAAAGGGAGCTGCTTCCGCAGTTCCCTTTTTTTATTTCATTATATAAATATTATATTATTAGTTGCAAGAAGGGAATAAAACATGCATAATATTATTAAATAAATATAGTTTTAGGGAGTATAAAATGTTAGAAATAAAAAAGATAGTTTTTATATTGATATTCACAATAATGCTAACAGCACTTTTTGGTTCGTATCTCACAGATCAGCCACAGATCCTTAGGCAGCCTGACGGAGAAATTCTTAAATGTTTTGCCTCAGGAGATGAATTTCACAACTGGCTGCATGATGAAAACGGGTATACCATAATTCAAGATCCTGAAACTGGATATTATGTGTATGCCGGCCTGCAGGAAGAGAAACTTATTTCCACCAGCTACATAGCAGGTAGAATTGATCCTGTAACTACGAATTTACAGCCAGGATTAAATGCAAAACCAGAAGGGTTTGAGCAGAGAGTTGAAGAATTTAATCAAATCCTTGAGAATCAAAGAAACAGAGTTTCCACAATTGGAGAGCTAAACAACTTAGTAGTTTATATTCGTTTTGCCGATCAAACAGAATTTACAGAAACTTTTACTCATTATAATAATATGTTTAATGCTGAAGGTGTAAATTCTATGTTTCAATATTTCGATGAAGTATCCAACGAACAGTTAGATATCACTTCACATTCCTATCCTGAACCAAATGGTGATATTATTGTTTCGTATCAAAGTCCGAATCCGCGTAATTATTATGAAGTATATAATGTTGTAACTAATCCGAACGGTTACCAAACTTCCCAACAACGTACTCAAAGGGAACATGCGCTTCTGCAAGCCGCAATCCAATTTGTGGAATCACAGATCCCTCCATCTCTCGATATAGATAATGATAATGACGGACTTGTAGATAATGTGTGTTTCATTATCAAAGGTGGCACTGGTGCATGGGCTGAGCTTCTTTGGCCTCACATGTGGGTATTATATACATACAATGTATATATTCATGGAGTGCAGGTTTGGACCTATAATTTCCAACTTTCTCAAAGCCTGAACAGTAGTGGTGTAGGAGTTTTATGTCATGAGATGTTCCATTCATTGGGGGCACCCGATCTCTATCATTATACAAATAACGGCATCTCTCCTACGGGCAGTTGGGATTTGATGTGCGCAAATACAAATCCACCCCAGCACATGACCACATGGATGAAATATAAATACGGACTCTGGTTTGATGATGTTCCCGAAATAAATACAACTGGAACTTATACTTTGGAACCGGTTGTTAATTCACCCTACAGTTGTTACAAAATTCCGTCCCCTAATTCTAACACGGAATTCTTTATGGTGGAATACCGTCGTAGAACCGGGATTTTTGAACCTAGTATTCCTGGAGATGGGCTTATTATTTACAGAATTGACCCAACTCTGGATGGAAATGCTTCCGGTCCTCCGGATGAAGTATACCTTTTCCGTCCTGATGGAACTATGACCAACAATGGCAATCTGAATCAAGCGCATTTTTCTGCAGATGTCGGCAGAACTGAATTTAATGATAACACTAATCCTGCTGCTTTTCTGCAATATGGCTCACCTGGTGGAATATTTATTTCCGATATAGGTTATATTGGTGATACGATTGAATTTACTTTACAAACCGGTCTCATAGCAATGTTTGAATCTAATGTGCAAACTGGACCAGCTCATCTTGGAGTTCAGTTCACAAGCACTTCTGTTCCTGCCCTAGAAATTGATAACTGGGAATGGGATTTTGATGGTGATGGTGAGATCGACAGTACTGAAGAAAATCCTTATCATCTCTATACAGAACCCGGAGTATATGATGTAACTCTTATAATTGAAGTTGATGGGGAATTCGCTGAAATTACCGTTGTAGATTATATAACCGTTACAGATGGTTCAGCAGTTAGTGGAAATCTATCTGGAGTATGGGTACCTGCTTTTAGTCCATATACTATATCCGGTGATATAACTATTGCAGAAGGTGATGAACTAATTATTAATCCTGATGTTGAATTGCAATTCGCAGATAATGTGCAATTTTTGGTTAATGGGCTTCTGGCAGCAGATGCTTCATCTACAAGAAGTGAGCCTATTGTCTTCAGTTCAGAAACTTCATGGAACGGTATAAGATTCTTCAATACGCAAGAAGATAATCTTCTTGCTAATTGTGAAATATCTGATGCTTCTGTTTCTGCGATCAAGGTTGAAGGTGACTCTAAAGTTGATATTATTGGTTGTAAGATATTTGAAAACAATAGTCCTGCTATTGAGGTCATTGGATCTGATAATGTTCTGATCTCACAAAATATTATTGCCAACAATACAAATTCGGGCAATACAGCCGGCATAATCTGTAATGCATCTTCTATAGAGATCACAAATAATGTAATTGTGAACAATACAGGACAATGGGGTGCATTCTATTTTCAAAATGATTCTAATCCGATTATGACTAATAATACTATCGCAAATAACGAATCGACTAATGAAATTGCTGGCACTCCAACTCCATATTTATTCTTCCTGCTTAATTCAGTTCCAATTATTACTAACTCGATCATCATTGATGGCGGTGAGATCCATTTCCCACAAAGTACACCAATAATCACATATAGTTGTGTAACAGGTGGATTTGCAGGAGAAGGTAATATTGATGAAGATCCACTCTTTGTTGCACCAACAGAAGGAGATGGAACAGACTATAACGGATTAATCGCATCTTGGTGGCTGCAGGTTGGATCACCTTGTATCGATGCCGGTAATCCTGATGCAATGTACAACGATACAGATGGAACAAGAAACGATATGGGCGCTTATGGTGGTCCTAATGGAATGGAACTAACTGATTCTGATGACAACACAGTTGATGTGATAACCGTAAATTCTATCTCTGTTTATCCAAATCCATTTAACCCAACAGCTAATATTGCTCTTTCTATAAATGAGAATGATATTCTGCAGCCTGTATCAGTTAAGATCTTCAACATAAAGGGTCAGCTTGTTAAAACAATTGTGTATAATGAGATCGTGCAAAATACAAACTTTATTTGGAATGGAAAAGACAACAAAGGCAATTCTACATCCAGTGGAATGTATTTTGTTAAAATGAAAACAGTTTCTTCTGAAGTTTTTAAGAAAATGCTGTTGATAAAATAATATTGAAGTAAAAAAAATAATGCCCCTGTAATGGGGCATTTTTATTTGACAAAATTGATTTAATAAATTCCATCTTCTTTATGATTAGAATTAAATTTTATAGCTTGCTTAGGATGTTCCTAAAACAAAGCGAAATTGAAATCGATGCTGATAAGATATCTGTTTTTGCTCTTCTGCAAAAAGTATCAGAAAAAACCAAGAAAGATATCATATCCGAGGTCATTGATGCCGAACAACTTATTCAAGGAACTATCATTCTTGTAAATGGGCGTAATATTTACCATTTAGAAAAAATGAATACAATAGTGAGAAATGGTGACAAGCTTGATATCTTCCCACCAGGAGGTGGTGGATAATGGATATGTTTTCTAGGAATATCAAATTCTGGGGAGAGAAAAAGCAAGCAATCTTAAAAGATTCATCAATTCTCATAGCAGGAATGGGAGGTTTGGGCTGCACTGTTGCTGAGAACCTGGTTCGAGCAGGAATCGGTAAACTTATTCTTGTTGATAATGACATAATTACTGAAACGAACTTGAATAGACAAATATTATTCGATCAAATAGATATTGGAAAATCTAAAGTAATTACTGCTAAAAAAAAGCTATTAAGAATAAATAGTAAAATTGAGATCATGAGCCTTGAAAAGAAAATTGAAAGTACAAATGATATCTCTAAAATTGAAACTAGTTTTTGTGGAATTGTAGATTGTTTGGATAACTATAAAAGCCGTTTTTTACTAAATGATGCATTGAAAGATGATCAATTCCTTGTTCACGGTGGAGTAAAAAATGATTTTGGACAGATCACAACTGTTAAGAATGGAATAACTCAAAGTTTAAGACAGATATTTGAGAATTATAAAGATGAAGTTGAACCCGGCATTATTCCTCAAACTGTGATCACTCTCGGTTCATTAATGGCTCAGGAAATTATTAACAATCTATTTGGTAAACCTCAACTGTTAAATAAACTGTTGATTATTGAATTATCAGATTTTTCTATGTTCAAGATTGATTTGAAAAAATAAAAAATATTCTACTTTTCACCCTTCACAATGGAGAATGGACAGTGGGATTGACATCACGTTTTTCTCAGTGTCTCTGTGTTGAGTTTTTATTTTTATTCTTTGCTTCTTTGTCTCTTCGTCTTTATACTTCTTTCTTCAATTCTTCAAATTTATCTTTTCCACCAGACAACATAAACGAAAGTGGCGCAGCTTTTTTTGCCAGTTTCATCATTCTACCGGCTGTTTCTTTAATATCCCATTGCGCATGCTCATCTTCTCTCAAACGTGAGAAATGATACAGTTCCCGAGGATTAGCCGCAATCAACACTCTGCGTCTATGAGCATTAGTAAGGCAGTATTCAGCAGCTTTTCCATATTTTGGCAAAAACTCATTATATAGTTTTTCACTTCTACGGCACACATCATTAAAACTATTTTCAGCTTCGATTGCTTTGATGGAAGCAGGTATTGTAATTCCCAAAGTTGGATCATAATCTTGAGCAAGAAGTGTCATCAGTCTGTGACGTTTTAGTTGAGCAAAATTGCTGGCACTTACCACCAGTTCAAATTTTAAATCTCCACTAATCTCAAATTCACGAGGAATTGAGTCGAAAGCTGAAATATATTTCAGGGCTTCCTCAAAGAATTCTTTACCCCCATTTTCATCCAAAAGAATAATTGATGCAAGCCTAAAAGCATCCTCAACCGGAAGTTTTGAATTATAATGAATGATTGCAGTTGCAATGTTCTGATCAATATTATTTGATATAATTAATTTTTCATATTCTTCTTCCAGTATTTCAGGAAGATCTTCACTCAATTCTCCATAATATTCCTTAATAATTAAGCTAATATACTTTTTAAGATTACTACGAGTAAATTTGAAGTTATCATCTTGTAATTCAGTTTTAAATGCCTTTTTGAATTCATCCGGATCGGTAAGAATGATCAAGGAAGGTGCAACATCTTTTGTCACATCAAAAAGTTTTTGAGATAATTCCCTGCATTCAGTTAGATTCGAATGCCGCATTGTGCGAATTGCATGTTCCAGAGTTCGAGCATTGAAAGACAAACCAAGTTGTGCCTGAGTTGCCAAGCTCAGGGCATATCTGGCATCTTCTTTGGCCCAGCCTTCCAAAGTATTTTTGGCCCGATTCATCTTTTCTGAAGTGCCTTTTTCAATTGCATGTTGAGCTTGTTCTGCCAATTCAGGATTAGAAGCAAACTGATGATCAGTAAGTTTTTGTAAGTTCTGTAAATAGAAATCATTCTGAAATTCCACAAGTTTGCAGAATTTCTTTGCATCCTCTTCCTTGAATTCCTTAGGAATAACGTAATCACCTTGCAACGTAATATATCTTTGGGATTTCTCGGTATAAGCAGCTCCAATCCGACGTGCTTCCAGTTCTTCTAAAGCCAGTCGTGATATCTGTAGAATATCAAAATTGAAATATGCATGCTCTGCCACAGAATGATGGCTCATTCCAAATACAATTGCTTTGTTCGATCTACGTGCTTTCTTTACCTGCTCTCGTGCTTCTGTTCTGAGTTCAGGAACATCTCGAGGGTCGCGGCTAATTCGTGCATAAGCTGCCGATATTGTCTCAGGTGTTGCTATAGTACCTTCCGGTAATTTATCTATCAAATTTTTATCAATGTTGAATCCAGCTAATGTTACTTTCATTATTATTAAATTCCTAATTCTCTTTTTATTTCTTCACTGGGAATTCCATTTTTATCCCAACTTCGAAGTTTATAATATCTATCCAGCATTTCATCTAGCTGCACAACTCTGTTTCTAGATGCTCCTTCAGATAATTCTTCTTCCAGGAATCTGGCAGGCAGCATATCATCTTTGCGTGTGAAACCGGCTTCTGAATTGAATTTTCTCTCCAGATTGTAGATCCTTGTTCCAACTTTAAGCAATTCATCTTCTGTGTAATCCAATCCAGTAACAATATTTAGCATATCCTTAAATGTATCAATACTTATGGCAAACTGTAAAAAGCGACACAGAACTAATGAATCTACAGCTGCAGAAATATCCTGGAACAAAGCAACGATCTCAGCTTTTCCCTCAATTGAATATCTATCCATAAAAACGGGTGAACCAAGGATCTCAGGTGAAATTAAATATCCCTGCATATGGCAACCACCCCTGTTTGAAGTAGCATAAGACAGTGCTTGTCCCTGTGCTCCTCGCGGATCGTAAGCCGGAATTTCCATACCCTTAACTTGCATTGCCAGTTCTGGTCTTCCATATTTTTCAGCCAGCCTTTTTGAACCTAGTGCAAGATCTTTCCCAATACCTCTTTTGTAAGCAACATCTTCCACTAATTTTACCAAATTGGATGAATCTCCCCACACAAGTTTCTCAGGGAAAACTCCCTTTTCATAAAGTTCCATTGCACATCCAATTGTACTTCCGGTTGTTATTGTATCTAATCCTAATTCATTACAAGTGTAATTTGCTTCTGTTATTGTTTCCAGATCATTAATGCCCAGTTGGGCTCCAAATGCCCATACAGTTTCATACTCAGGACCTTCCCCTTCCCGTTTACTGGTTTTGGTTTTTCTTCCACAAGCTATAGGACATTTAAAACAGGCACTTCTACCTTGAAGGATCGTTTCTGCTATTTTCTCTCCGCTCGTTCCTTCAGCATCATTAAAAACTCCACGCTTAAAGTTTTCAGTAGGATACATTCCGTGAGCATTGATAACATTAACTAAAACTGAAGTTCCTAATAATTGTAGTGATTTCCCAGTGACAGGATTTTTATCAATTAATGTATTTATGGTAGAGAGCATTTTTTTCAAACCTTCAGGATCGTTAACAGGAATCTGCTTCTTTCCAGAAGCAGTTATTGCTTTTAGATTCTTGGATCCCATGACAGCACCAACTCCACCACGTCCGGCAGCTCTGTCTTTATCATTCATGATAGAAGCAAATGGCACCAGATTTTCTCCGGCTGGTCCGATGCAAGCAACTGAAATGTTAGAAGATAATTCATTTTTAAGAATCTTCATTGTTTCATGTGTATCTTTTCCCCAAATATTTATCGCATCCTTGATCTCAATACCTTCTTCTGTAACTTTTAAGTAAACAGGATTATCAGATTTTCCGGTTATAACCAGCCCATCAAATCCCGCTTTCTTCAGGTTTGCACCAAAGAATCCACCGGAACTTGAATCGATAATTGTTCCGGTAAGTGGAGAACGTGATGTAACTTGATAACGCCCGGCGGTTTGAATTATTCCTGTTAGTGGTCCGGTTGAAAATATCAGTGCATTTTTCTTATCTAATGCTTCAATATCAGCGGAGCACATATCGGTATATAATTTTAGTCCTAAACCTCTTCCACCAATAAATTTTCGTCTCACATCTTTATCTATGTTTATAATCGTTTGTTTTCCAGTGCTGAGGTCTACTTTAACAATTTTATTCATCCATCCATTCATTTTTAAGACCTCCTATTCATAGAATTTATTATATTTTTCGCGGTGATCACATTTCAAGCACATATTAGTATAATACTGATATAATGCCTTTGGTAATTTTGCCATGCTTGCACTTCTGGCAGGACAGGTATGACACGGAATTTCTGGTTCAAGCCATGCTTCGGGAGCGTATTTAAATAACTTAGCTCCTTCCAAGATCACAATTCCTGCACTCGTTCCCAACCTGGTTGCACCTGCATTTACCATTCTCATAGCATCTTTAAAATTGGAAACTCCCCCCGAAGCTTTTACTCCAATATCGGGTCCTACAGTTTCGCGCATCAGCCGAACATGATGTTCAAAAGAGCCAAAAGCTCCAAATCCTGTAGATGTTTTTACAAAATGAGCACCTGCTTCAACAGCGAGTTCACAAGCTTTCACAATTTCTTCATCAGTAAGATAGCATGTTTCTAAAATTACTTTTACATGAGCAGGAACACTAGCTTGAACAACCCGTCTTATATCTTCTCGTATATAATCGTGTTTGCCATCCCGCATTGCACCAACGTTAATGACCATATCTATCTCTGTAGCTCCTTGTTTAACTGCTTTTTTTGCTTCTAAAGCTTTTATCTCGGTAGTATTCATTCCCAACGGGAAACCGACAACACTACAAACTAAAACGTCGCTTCCTTCCAATTGCTTTTTAGCGAATTCTACATTAGCAGGATTCACACAAACTGAGATAAATCCATACTGTTTGGCTTCATCGCACAAATTCTTGATCTTTTTTTCTCCTGAATTGGATTTCAACTCTGTATGATCGATCATTTTAGCAAGTTTACTGACATCAAAATTCTTCATGATCACTCCTTCTTTGAGTGTTCCTTGCGGCTAATTGTCCGCAAGCTGCATCAATATCAGCTCCTCTGCTCCTACGATAAGTAACGGCAGAACTCAGAACACTTATTGCACTTATAAATCTATCGATCTCCCCAGTTGTTGGTGTCTCATACGGGAGATCATCAACTTTATTCCATTTTATTACATTTAGCTTACACGAAATATCTCCCAGATATTTTAGTAACGCTTTCACATCTTCTTTCCCAAGATTAAAATCTTTTATCATCACATATTCGAACGTGATACGATAAGGTGTTTTTTTCCTAAAATCTATCAAGGCTTTTTTAAGTTCAGGTAATGGGAATATCTTACTGATCGGCATTAATATTTCTCTTTTGGATTGAATTGCTGAGTTAAGGGAAACTGCTAATTTAAGTTTTAAACCTGTTTCTGCAAGTTTTGTAATTTGTGGAATAACACCGGAAGTAGAAACTGTAATTCTTCTCGGACTAAAATTAAAACAAATATCATTCTGTAATATTCTTATTGCTTTTACAACATTTTCAAAATTATCCAGAGGCTCACCCATCCCCATAAAAACAACATTTGTAAGTTTTTTTCCACCTAATTCTTTTATTGCTAGAAATACTTGGGAAGTGATCTCATGGGTTTCCAGGTTACGTTTAAGTCCAAGTTTTGCTGTAGCACAAAATTCACATTTTCTGGCACATCCTACTTGAGAAGAGATACAAAGCGTATTTTTCTTTCCATTTGGAATGATGACCATTTCGATATTAGATCCATCTTGCAGAGAAAGCAGATACTTTGTAGTTCCATCTGTAGAATTGGATTTTGTAATAATAGTTGGAATTGTTATATCTAGAATGCTTTGAAGCTTAGTTCTGAGTGCTTCTGAGAGAGATGTCATCTCATTGAAATCAATTGTATATTTATTGTAGACCCAATTTAGAATTTGCTTAGCTCTATATTCTTTCTCTCCGATATCTAACAACTGCTGAATTAATTCTTCGGGTAAAAGATCAAGAACGTTTTTTATCATCTTCTTTTTGTTCTATTTTTCTAAATTCTTCCAAAGTAACAACAAAGCGTTCATGATCCTCGCCAATTAAATATATGCGATTATTATAATAGTCGTTCTTTTCTACATACATCTTCTGATCTTTAAATCTAACTACCTGGCCCAGTTCAGGAAAATCCTCTGACTTCTTCAGATAGAATTCTTCTTCATAATGAAGACAACAGAGCAATCTACCGCATGGTCCGGATATTTTAGAAAGATTACTTAACAAATTTTGATCTTTAGCCATTTGAATTGTAACCTGATTAAACTTCTTTAAGAATGTTACACAGCAATAGGTTTTACCACACATTCCAAGTCCACCCAATCTTCGGGCATCTTCCCTTCCGGAAGTTTGATGTAATTCAATCCTGGTTTTAAACTCGGATGCAAGTTCCCTCACAAAATCACGGAAATCGATTCTACCATCTGCCGAAAAGAAAAACGTAAGTTTATTCCCATCAAGCTGGTATATCGTCTGCAAAAGTTTCATTGTAAATGGATGTTTTTTCAACATTTCTAAGAATTTTTTCTCAGATTCCTGTTCTTTCTTTTTTACTATTTCTAATTGTTTAATATCAGCTTCTGTTGCAATACGCTTGATAGAAGTAATTTCTTTTTCATCAGGCTTTTTTTCTATTTGGTCTAACAGTATCGCACAATTCGTGATTTGTCCAATATCTTCACCACGTTCAACGCCAACGATCACATACATATCAGGTTCTATTTTGTATTCTTTATTATTTAAATAGAAGCCTTCTCTTCCTGTTCGGAATATCACTTTTATATATTCTTGCATTTTAACTCCATCATAAATCATTCTATTTTATTAAAATTTTGATCAAAAAACCTGTTTGTGGATTTTACTGTAAAGCACTTTCTCTGATTCAGAAAACAGTAAACCTCTTCGTTTTTTTACTATTTTTGCAGTTTCTATAAATTTCTCTAATAAATATTCTTTTGTTTCTGACCCGGATCCATATTTAAAAGAAGAAATGTGTTTATTTATCATTCCCGATCCAAACAAGTTACACCCAACCCCGATCACAGTTCCTGTATTAATTGTTGAATTAATTCCTGTTTTAGAATGATCTCCAATAAATGTTCCTACGAATTGGTTTTGTGAATCCATTTCTTTCTTGTCCGGATAAAAATATACTGAAACAGTTTTATAATTATTCTTCAGATCACTGTTATTTGTACCTGCTCCCAGGTTTACCCATTCACCAAGATAACTGTGACCCAAAAAACCATCATGTTGCTTATTAGAATAACCCTGAAATATCGTCTCATCAACTTCCCCACCAATCTTACACATAGGCCCTATTGATGTTCCTTCATAGATCTTTGCGCCAATCTTTATTGTTGATCCCTTTCCGATATAAGCAGGACCAATAATTACTGCATTTGGCATTATTGTAACATTCTCATCCAGAACAACAGGTCCATCGGTTGCATCAATAACAACGCCCGGCTTAATTGTAGTCCCAGCTCCGATCCACACATTATACGGGTTTATAACTGTGGTTCCCAGCTCTGTTTCAAAATAGTTGTCTCTATCGTAGAAAACATCGTTAAAATCTCGCTTAATGTATTCTGCATTCTCTTCGACAAATTCCCATAAATATTCCCAGCAGTTTATCTTTGGATTCTCGATTCTTTTCAAATCTGAAAATATGCTATAAATATTTTCTGAAGTGATCTTCTTTTTATAGGGAATGCATTTCGCTGCCAAAACCGTCTCGCTTTTAGTTAAACATTCATCAGCCCGTAATGCTATGATTGCTTTCTTTGCTTTTGTATCGAACTTGATCCGGCTATTAATAAAGGTAGTATCATCATTTGTAACTTCATTTACCTTCCAATCTTTATGTCTTTCTTTATAAATGGCTTCAAGTTCTGATGACACGATAACACTAGTTTCAGACAACTCTAAATAACTTGATATTCTCTGTCGTAATTTGAGAATCCCAACCCTTAGATCACCTGTAGAACGTGTTAATGCAATCGGGAAGAAATTACTCCGTTTCTCATCATCAAAAATTACAAAATTCATCTTTTCTCCCATTTATTTTTGGAGATCAATTATTTTTGGTTTAACTTCTTTAAACTTCGGCATAACCATCCCAATATTTGCATTTATATAGGTCGGATCACATACAATAAAATTTGTGGAATTATAAAGAATCTTATCTCCTTGTAATTCATTCTGAAAATGAACAGCAGTTGAAATATGCCCAGGATAATCCAACCCAATCACATTGAGATTTAAGATACTACTTATAAGATAGGCAAAGATTATTGATCTGTCCTCGCAATCGGAATAAGGATAGAAAAGTGTCTCATCGGAGAATAAGCTCTTCTCACCGCCAAATTGATCACCATCTGTTTTATATTGGAATGCAGTTTGAACAAAACGCAGGAGCACATTTGCAGCATCTGCTTCAGTTCTTCCCTCTAAGATGGGTTTCAACCCTACAGTTAGTGAATAAGTAGCTTCATCTGAAAGTGGAGCCTTAAAATAAACTTCCAGATCCGTCTGTGGATAATTCTTAAAATATTCTGCAGTTGCCTGATTGTAGGTAACGGGAATAGTATATTCTGTATTTTCATATGTGAACTTCAATTCTTTTTCAATTAAAGTGCTCTTAACTTTTGGTGTTTCTTTTATGCTTAGGTCAATAAGATCATCAGCATCAGGATATTTTCCATCGTAAGTATTTATCGAAATATTAAGCTGTTGTTTTTTATCAAATGATAATGTATAGAATCTTTTATCATCAATAACTACATAAGAAACGCCATAAATTGTATTTTTACATGGAAGCAATAAGTATACATTATCTTCTGCAAATCCAACTTTAGCTTCATATCCCGATTTTGTCAGCATAAACCACAATAGAAGTCTAGATAGATTTTGCGATCCTCCTGAAACCTCATTTGTGATCTCATTTAGAAGTAAACAATATCCCCAGTCATTTAACCTTAGCTGCTTTCTATAGTCACTTGTTTGTGCAAAAAAAGTTGTGTGGTTGTAATTACTAATAGAATACCAAAAATCTGCAATACCTTTTTCATTGATCGGGCTTTGCAGCTGAATATCAACATTCTGTTGGTAATTTAATTCTAAGGGCAAGCCCAAATAATTTATTAATACCCTGGGATCTTCTGTCATAACAACCTTCACCATACTGTCTTTTTGCTCTTTTTCCTCAATTTGCATTTTTGGAGGAATTTTTATTTCTCTTATCTTATTCGTAACTTCTAATTCAACCATCTTTCTGGGTTCAACTTCAGGGATTATCTCAGGTTTTGGTGTTGTATCTTTTACATCAGCTTTATACATTTCAAATAGTTCCCAGTTCTTTTCCAGAAAAGTTGCAAAAGCTTCGTCCTGTTCACTAATGTATTTTTTCATTTCTGATTTCTGTTGCGATTTCCAGGTTTCATAATCATTTTGTGCTGAAAGTCCTAAAACAAACGAAATACATAAAACAGCAAGTAATACTCTCTTAAACAAAGTCATAGTAACCTCCTATTAATTACTTTTTCCACGAAAAAATATTCAATCCACCCATCACAGCAATTGTAATCATATAAAACGGCTGCATGAAAAACCATACCGGGTAAAATATCAACTTTTTTTTATTCTCACCAAAAACTTCATAACCGTATTTAAGGAAAATAAGTTCCAGGAGCATTCTTAACATTAGTACTCCAACTCCCAATTGCCAGTAATTAAGTAGGATAACAAGTGGTAAAAAGGTAATGAAGAATACACTTAACAGATAAACAAAGAATTCAGGATTTAGAACTATTTGCCATTTCATATTGGAAGTCCATCTACTTCGCTGACTTAAGAATTTTCCAATATTTTCTATTGGTTTTGTGTATACATAGCTATGATCAGTAAAAGCAAAACTTACTTTCATCTCATTTTTACGAAAAAGTTGCATTAGGTTCACATCATCACCGGAGATAAGATGTTTGATCTTTTCAAAACCACCAACTTTTATATAAGCTTGTTTTTTGTAGGCAATATTTTGTCCTGAACATGAAAAATATTTACCAGATGAAATTGCACCTGCTGCTGCATAAAGCATCGCTAAAAAATCGAAATGTTCAAATTTCCTTATGAAATTTGTTTTTGACCAATCTGCTAATTTCGTTCGGGAGAAACCAATAACCATTTCATTATCATTAAAACAGGCAACCATTGACTCTATCCAATATTTTCCTACCAGACAGTCTGCATCTGTTGAAAGAATTATTTCTCCATCCGCAATTTCTATTGCTTGAGAAAGAGCATTTTTCTTAGGAGAAACCGCATTCTTTCTTCCGGTTACGTTCAATAATTTGATATTATTCCATTTTTGTGAGAACTGATCTACTATTGATGCTGTCCCATCAGTAGAGTTATCGTTGGCAACAATGATCTGAAATTGATCTGAAGGATATGTTTGATTTACCAATGTTGTAAG
>JAGLPW010000145.1 GCA_023137125.1 Candidatus Cloacimonadota bacterium
TTAAGCCAATATAAAACAAACGTAAATAAAATAGGTATATAAACAGAAATATGAATGTTACAGCATATATGATTTGGAAGATCACCTATCCCTCTTTATCAGTGACTCGATAAGCTCATCCAAGGCATCAAGTGAATCTTGTACCGGATTTAACCAATCAGGACCCTTCCACAACAGACTATCTGGTCTTTCTACTATTTTTTTATGCTTTAAAATAAGCGCCCCTCTTAGGTCGATAGGACCAGGTTCGTGTCTTGGTGCCATTTCCATATAATTCGGTCTTGCAGTATCCGGATAAGTTTCTTCTAAAATTATTGAATCCGGCCAAACATAAGCAACTCCACCCAGATCTATAACTAGCGAATCCATATAATGTTCACGGTATAATGTCGGATAGAAATTGTAATTTAAGCTGTCGCTAAGCGGTGTTGGTTGAGTTCCTGCAATAAAAATTTCCTGCATCGTTTCTTCATAATCATTCTTGGGAAGTAACCCTGTTTCTTTGGAAATTTCTACAGTAATAATGCCATCAGGTTTAATAAATTGCAATTCATCTCCATTTACTATCGGATTTCCTTTACTGTTTTTTGGAGAATCCAAATAAACTGCTTTCTTCATTATGTAAGGCCAGGATGGAAGTGCCGCAGTAGCACCAGATTGCCCATTACCCAGGCTAGAATTATCATCAAAGCCAACCCAAATACCTGTAACAAGTTTCTTATTATATCCAATGAACCAGGCATCTCTAAAATCATCTGTTGTTCCTGTTTTTCCGGCTGCGTTCCATTTATAACTAATCGAGCCAAGTGTTTCATAACCGGATTGCCAGCGAATTCCCACACCTGTCCCATCTTCACAAACAGATTTCATCAAGCTTGCCATAACATAAGCTGCTTGTTCATTGATAACTCTGATCTTTTCCGGTTCATTTGATTTCAGTATCTTTCCATATTTATCTTCAACCCGCCTGATGTAAATCGGCTTTACCCGTTCACCACCATTGGGAAATGTTGTATACGCAGTTATCAATTCAAATGGTTTCACTTCCATACTGCCAACCGAGAGAGTATAGAATGGATAAACTGGAGTTGTAATACCAAATCTTTCTGCATATTCCATCACTTTTCTCGGGCCAATATCAAATATTGTTTTAGCTGCATAAACATTTCGAGATTTTTTTAATCCGGTCCGTAATCTGGTATATCCAAAATTTCTATTTGAATAGTTTTTCGGGCTCCAAAAAAGTGTGTCATTCTGGATAAATGAGAAAGGTTCATCCTCAATTATTGTAGCAGGAGTGTAACCATTTACCAGAGCAGTAGAATACAATATCGGTTTGAAGGCAGAACCCGGCTGCCGGATTGACTGCATCATACGATTCAATTTACTATGATTGAAGTTCCTGCCGCCAATCATCACTCTCACATAACCTGTTTCCGGCTCAATTGAGAAAACACTTCCCTGCACATAAGGTGTAACAATGTTTATCGTATCAGTAGGAAAATCATCATATTTGAATTCATAATCGTTTTTATATTCAAATTTCCTCAAGTTCATATTCAATACGGAATCAGCATATTCCTGAAGATCCATATCTAATGTTGTATAAATTTTAAGGCCGCCCGTGAAAAGTTGAGTTGTACTAAATTCACGTTCAAGCCTTCTACGAATAAACTCCATAAAATAATCTTTCGCTCCAAAATTTCCAGTTGGTTCAAATAATTCTAATTCGGTTTCACGAGCTTCGGTATACTCTTCCTCAGTAATTACTTTCTCTTCAAGCATTCGTCTTAGAACGATATTCCTTCTACGAATTGCCCGATCAGGATAGCGGAATGGATAATAGGCGCTGGGAAGTTGCGGCATTCCAATTAGAAGCGCTGCTTCCGGAATTGAAAGATCTTTTGCGTCCTTGCCAAAATACTTCTTCGATCCCACTTCAATACCGTACAATCCGGGACCAAAAGGAGATTTATTGAGATACATTTCCAATATCTCATCTTTAGAAAAATTCTTTTCAATGCGGATTGCAAGTATTAGTTCCTTGATTTTCCGTGGTATTTGTTTATCAAGTGAAAGGAACATATTTCTAGCAAGTTGTTGCGTTATTGTACTTGCTCCCTGAGAGAAATCTCCTTTACTTATATCGATAA
>JAGLPW010000146.1 GCA_023137125.1 Candidatus Cloacimonadota bacterium
CAAATCCAATGCTCATGGCAAGATGACGTGGCACGCCGTCGTTATAAGCATTATTAAGTGAGGATACGATGAAATATTTTATACTTTTTGTTGTAAGTTTTGTTCTATTGAGTTGCACTGGAAACAAGTTGAGACATCTCCAAAATACTAATAAACATAAACAACTTGGGGATGGCTACACTGTTTATCAAAATGAAATTTACTACAAAAGATCAAAAGCTAATTATAGTTCAGAATGGTATATTCCAGAGAAAACAGAAATGCATTCTGAATCATTCACAAACCTGGATAATAGGTATGCAACAGATAAGATTAGCATATTTTATAGAGGTGAAACAATACCCAATGTTGATTTCAGTAGTTTTTCTATAATACAATTAGAAAGTGAATTCCCCTTTTATGAAAAATACATTTTAAATCCGAAGTTTACATATAAGTTGAATCAAAATATAGAAAAGGATATTGTTACTGTGTCGCCATCATTAATGGACTTAACAATCCGTAATGAAATAACTCACATGGAATATTATGCAAAAGACAAAAACAAGGTTTATTATGGTAAGGATGTTATCTTTAATGCTGATCCTAATACTTTTACTATCTTATCAATACTCTTTTCAAAGGATAAGTCAAATGTTTATTTTAAAGGAGAATCAATATCAAAAAGTGATTCCCGATCTTTTGATATCATCTGTGGATTTCTAGCCAAGGATGATAATTTTATATACTATGGGGATCATATTATCTCAAAAGATCCTGACTCATTTGAGATTTTAAATTTCAATTATGTGAAAAACAATAAGTTTGTTTGGTTTATAAGAAATCTCATTTTCCCTAGGATTGAACTTCTTCAATATGGAAGTTCTGCAAAGGATTTTGAAATCATTGATAATCGTTATGCTAAAGATGCTAATAACGTTTTTTTTCATGGATTAAAAATTGAAAATGCTAATGTTGAGCACTTTCAAGTGTTAGGTCAGAATTGGAGTAAAGACGATAAGAATATTTTCAAAGTTAACAGACTCTGCAGTGAAGCAGACTATGAGACATTTGAAGTAACTGATGAGTACGTAAAAGATAAAAATCGGTTTTATGATAAAAAATACAAACCATAGTAATGTTAATGCCCATAACAAGCGTGTCAGTGGAAGAGTACCGCACACGCGGGACGTTAGTAAAACTTAAAAAATAAAATGGAGAAGAAAATGAAAAGATTAGTATTATTAGCACTTGTCGTTATAGTAGCATTTGGTTGTACAACTCGCAAAGATCAAGAGTCATCAGAACTACAAAGTGAAGTAACCATAGGTTCTGTGAAACATGGAGTCGAAATCAAAGTTGCCGATTATGATCTCGCTCGATATGTTGCTGGGCATACTTCAGGAGATGTGAAGCCAACTGACTCAATTACAATTCGTTTTGCTGAAAATATTGTGGGAAAAGAGTTGATCGATAAATCCGAGGATCGTATAAAGATCACAGTGACACCCAAAATTTCCGGTAAAGCTGTATGGGAAAAAAGAAATGTCCTCATTTTCAAACCTGATAAAGTCTTGAAGATAGGTGCCTTCTATAAATTTAATATTGATATTACAGATCTGATTCCCGAAAAAGTAACTATCAAATCCTTACAGTTTAATATTTCTGTTTTGAACCAGGATATAATTGAATTCATGGGAGATTTCACTGAACCAACAGAAGAAGCAAATACAACCTCTTATTACGGTTCGATCCGTTTTCTTTTGCCAACTTCTTTGAACAAAGTAAGAAAGGCTGCTATTTTAAAGATTAATGGACGCAAAGTAGAATTGACATGGGAAGGTTCAGGAATGGATTTCACCTTCTCCAGTAACAAATTTGAACGTATGGAAGAGAAAATTCCCATTGGTTTTAGGATTGATAAAAAGATCATGGAAATGAGGGATGATTTCGTACGGGAATCAAGCTTATTCAGTATGCATGAAATGGCAGTTATATTGGTGAAAAGAACCCACGAGCAGGAGAATCCCGGGATCGAGATCCAATTCTCAGATGTACTCGATCCTAACCAAGATATCTCAGGCTATATTTCTGTTGACCCCGATATTGATATTAATCTGAAAAAACTAAAAAACAAAGTTCTCGTTAATGGTAACTTTGAATTTGGCAGTAGCTATAAGGTCAGTATCAAAAAAGGTATCCTTAACAGATCGGGGATAGTTTTAAAGAACAATTTTAAAAAAAATATAAAATTCAATGATGAGAACCCTCAGGTCATTTTTGCGAAATCGGGATGTTTCCTACCTTCCGGTAATAATAAAAAGATTCAGTTCCGCTCCATGAACGTAAAAAGCGTGAATCTACGCATTAAGCATGTCTTCGAAAATAATTTGAATTTCTTTCTGCAGCAAAATACTCTACAAAGTACATCTTCAAGTTCCAACCGTTACTATAACAGCTTTAATCGGGTGGGAGTGGAAGTTGCACATAAAAAACTGCAGTTAGGGGAAGTTCGAAATGAGTGGTTACTACAAGAACTTGATCTTTCCACTCTAATTCCGGAAGGTGATAATGGCCTTTACTTGGTTGAATTAAATTTTAATAAAGAAGATATTTATTATCGTGGAGTAAATACAGGTAATGACCATTATTACACGAATCCTATGAGTAATGGTTACTATCATCGAAATACGATGATCTCAAAACCGTTGATTTTAAGTGATATTGGTTTAACTTTGAAGAAATGTTCAGACAGGTTCATCGTTTATGCGACTGATATTATGAATGCCAAACCGATTTCAGGTTGTAAGGTAGAACTGAAAACATTTCAGAATCAAGTATTGGAAGTGCAAACAACTAACGGTGATGGAAAAGCAGAATTCAGTGTGCCTGACAAAGATGCCTTCTTTGTAGAGGCAATTCACAACGGACAAAGAACAATATTGAAAACAAGTGAAATGATCTGGAATACATCCAATTTTGATGTGGAGGGTGTACAATATTCTGCTAGAGGTATCCGGGCTTATACTTATGCCGAAAGAGGAGTCTACCGTCCCGGAGATCCAATTAATCTTTCGATGATCTTCCGAAATCATCAGGAGACTTTAGCAGATGAGCATCCTGTCGAAGTAGAAATTCGAAATCCAAGAAAACAATTGATAGAAAGCAAAGTGTTGAACAATGGTATTGACGGTTTTTATAATTACAATTTTACAACTAATCCCACTGATCCTACTGGAAATTGGAATGTAAAGATCAAGGTTGGAGGTAGTGTTTTCTACCACACACTCAAGATTGAAACCGTTGTAGCAGAACGTTTAAAGATCGAATTAATACCAAAGGAAGAAAATGTTTCTTACGATATGGAGAAAATCGGATTTGATCTGCAAGCAAACTTTCTATTTGGTGCACCTGGAGCAAATCTGCGATGTCAGGTTAATGCCGAGATTTACAAGAATACTACTCTTTTTAATATACCTCGGTTCCGTACTTTCACTTTTGATAATCCTGCCATAAAATACAAAATGATCGGAAGTGAGCTTCTTGATGATAAGCTTGATGACAATGGTCATATTACTTTTGATTGGAAACTACCGATATTTAATAATGCACCAACTGGCTTAGTTGCCAAAATCGAAGCGACAGTAAGTGAAAGTGGTGGTCGCAGCAGTAAGGAAAAAATATTTCTACCAATTGATCCCTACAAAGCCTATGTAGGTTTAAATGCTTCTCAAAAAAGATGGAAAAAATTGGGAAAAGCCAATCAATTCAAATTTATCTTACTTGATCCTGAAGGTAAACCGTTGGTGGGTGAGGAAGTAAAAGTACGGATCTATCATAATCGTTACCACTGGTGGTGGCAATATGATAATGAAAACCGTCATTTCAAGGATGATATTGAAACTGAATACTTAAAAGAGATCAAATTAATAAGCAAAGCGGATCCTGTGGAATTCGAGTTTACTCCAACTGAATATGGACGTTACTTCTTAGAAGTGACACACATAACAAATGACGGAGAAGGTCATTCTGCTGGACAGTTTTTCTGGGGTAGCTATTGGGGCAATCCTGACCTTGGAATGCAGGATGCCGGTATTATTAATTTGAATTCCGATAAAGATCAATATAGTCCAGGAGATGTTGCAAAGATTCGCTTTGATGCTCCTAAAAACAGCATGGTCCTGGTCTCACTGGAAAGAGGTGATGAAGTAATTGAAGAATACTGGCAAAAATCGAAAGGTGGTAAAACAACGATCAAAGTACCGATAACTGTAAAGATGGTTCCGAATATTTACTGCTCTGTTTCAATAATCCAACCACATGAACAGACAGATAACGACAGACCGATAAGAATGTATGGCATTATGCCAATTAATGTATTTGAAGCTTCTACCCGCCAGAAGATCACACTTACAGCTCCGGAAGTCCTTCGTCCTAATAAAAAATTTAAATGCAGTATTCAAACCAAGGATCATAAACGAACTCAATTTACAATTGCAGTAGTTGATGAAGGATTACTCAGTCTTACAGACCACCCTTCTCCTGATGCTTGGGCAGAATTCTACAAAAAACAGCTTTTAGGTGTGAAAACTTATGACAATTACGGCTATATTATCGGAGCAAATAAAGGGGATATTTTCAAATCATATTCTATCGGGGGAGGTTTAGCTTTTGAAAAAGGACGTAAAAAACGGTTGAGCCCGGAAGAAACCAAACGTTTTAAGCCTGTTTGTATGTTCCAGGGTCCAATCTTCACAGATGAAAACGGGTTTGCCGAAATGGAATTTGAAATGCCGGAATATATGGGAGCGGTTCGCATTATGGTTGTTGCTACTAATGGAAATAGATATGGAAATGCAGATAAAACAGTGGAAGTGAAACAGGATATAGTTCTACTTCCAACCTTACCCAGAATGCTGGCACCGGGAGATAAATTTACTATTCCAGTTGAAGTATTTGCCACAGAGAAAAACGTGGGAGATGTTCAATTATCAATAAGGACGATAGGTCCAGTTAAGATTTTAGGTTCCAAGCAAAAAACATTAAACTTTAGTAAAGTAGGAAATGAAAGAGTAGATTTCCAGGCAGAAGTCCCTATGAAGGTGGGAACTGCAAAGATTGTTATCAGTGCAAAATCTTCTGGCATTGAGATTTCCAGTACCACAGATATTGCCATCAGACCTCTTTCTGCCAAGATCTCACGCAGGGAAATGAAAATATGTAAAGCGAATAAAACGATCGAATTCAATGTTCCCGGAGATGGAATCGAAGGAACTAATGAAGCTTATCTTTCGATCAGCCGACTGCCCAAAGTAGATCTGGCCGAGAGAATGCACAGGCTTATCCGCTATCCATATGGGTGCATTGAACAAACAACTTCTTCCGTTTTCCCTCAATTGTATCTTCGGGAATTCATTAAAACTAAGAATTTTGACGATTCAAGGATCACTAACAATATCAATAAGGGAATTAACCGTTTGAAAAAATTCCAAATACCCAGCGGAGGTTTTTCATATTGGCCTGGAAACAGAAAAGCGAGTAATTGGGGAACTAGTTATGCTGGACATTTTCTACTAGCTGCAAAAGAAGCTGGATATTTTGTACCGGAAGAGATGATCAATAACTGGCTGCGATTCCAAAAATCGGAAGCAAAAAAATATAATTATCAATATAATCGTTATTATGGTCTGCGAGAGCAGTTGTATCGGCTTTATCTTCTGGCAAAGGGAGGAAAACCCGAATTGGGTTTGATGAACTATCTGAGAGAAAATCATCTGAAGAAAATGCAGGATACGGAAAGATGGATACTGGCTGCAGCATACATGCAGGCAGGAGTTAAGAATGCAGCTCAGGAAATATTAATGACCACCGGAATCATTGTGAAAGATTACCGGGAAATGTCAGGTACTTTCGGTTCAGGAATGCGTGACAAAGCCATGATCCTGGACGCCATGATCACAGTGGGTGAGAAAGATAAATCTTTGCAACTTTATCTTGATCTATCCGATCAGATTTCACAGAAACGCTGGTATTCAACTCAGTCAGTAGGTTACACTTTGCTGGCGCTGGGACGTTATATCCAAAAATATCACGGTGAAGACACACGTGATAAAGCAATTAAGGGAAGAATTACTGAAAGTAACGGGCAAACCCTAAAAGTGAACAGTAATGATATCGTCACGAATTTAGATGTTTTCGAATCATTTGGTGATAAAGTTTCTTTTAAATCCACTTCTTCGATCAAAGAGCTTTTTGTTACATTGAATTGGAGCGGAATACCCCTGAAATCTGAAGCTGGAGATAAGTTTGACGGAATTAAACTGAAAAATGTTTGGAAAGATAATAAAGGAAATATTATATCACCAAAGAATTTGAAACAGGGAGATATTTTCACGCAGTATATAACTGTTACAAATCTATCTAATATTAACCTGAAGAATGTGGCACTTGTTCAATTATTGCCCAGTGCTTGGGAAATAGAAAATGAGCGGATCAATCCAGATAATCCTAACAAAAAAATGAAGGTCAAAAAGAGATATAAAAAAACCAGTTCTAATGTTGATTATACAGACATTCGGGACGACCGTAAAATGTGGTTCTTCGAGTTGCGTAGAAATCAAAATATAACTGTTGAAATGAAGATCAGAGCCGTAACAGTAGGAGAATTCTTTATACCGGCTACGTATTGTGAAGTAATGTATGATAATCGTTATCAAGCCAGAAAGGCTGGAATGAGAGTTAAGGTTTCTGCCCAATAATGCAAAAAAAATATCGTATTGCAGCGATAGTTCTTCTATCGCTGCTGCTTTTTTATTTAATCCTTCCTTTAGATCTGGATCGTTTCCGTGATTATAGCACAATGGTCTTAGATAATGATGATCAGATCCTACGTGTGTTTTTAAATGATCAGGAGCAATGGTGTTTACCTCCTATTAATGATAACGTAATTCCAACAAAGCTGGAAACAGCTGTTCTAGTCTATGAAGATCGCAGTTTTTTCTATCATCCGGGAATAAATCCTTGGTCTTTACTCCGTGCATTCTATCTAAATATAAAACATGATGAAGTAATAAGCGGGGGTAGTACAATAACGATGCAGGTTGTAAGAATGGCAGCACAGAATCCTCGTACAATTCCCTATAAATTACTGGAAACATTCCAGGCTTTAAAATTGGAAATAAAATTCAGCAAGAAGCAGATATTAAAAATGTATCTCAATCATGCACCATATGGCAGAAATATAATTGGGATTCGAGCTGCAGCCTTGAAATATTTTGGCAGGGAGCCAGAAAATTTAACATGGAGCGAAGCTGCTACATTAGCTGTATTACCCAATGCCCCGGGATTGATTTCACCTGGGAAGCAGCAGCAAAAACTTATTTCAAAACGTAACCGATTACTAGAAACTTTACTTCAACGCGACATCATTGATGAAACTACTTGCAATTTGAGTAAATTGGAATCGGTGCCGGATATAGTCTATCTGTTGCCGATGCTTGCTCCACATTTGTCACGACAGGCAGCTCAAGAAGCAAGCTCAACAATCATTCACACTACTCTTAATAAACAAATTCAACATGATACAGAGAGCATTTTAACTCAACAGGCAGAATATCTGCAATCTATTGGTATAGATAATATCTGTGCTCTAATTTGTAAAACCGAAACTGGAGAAATCGTAGCCTATTGCGGCTCGCAAGATTTCTGGGATATTAATAGAAACGGACAGGTAGATGGTGTGCAGGCTGCTCGCTCACCCGGTTCCACTTTAAAGCCCTTCCTGTATGCTCTTAGCATAGATGAAGGAATTCTTTTACCCGAAACGAGACTGAATGATGTTCCAACCTATTTTGGTGCATTCTCACCAGAAAATGCTGGAAAAAATTATGATGGGCTGGTTACAGCACACGAAGCTCTTGTGCGTTCATTGAATGTTCCAGCTGTGCGTTTACTTTATACATATGGTCTAGTAGAATTTTATGAATCCTTAAAAGCTGCTGGGATCTCAACTTTGTTTCGACGTTCGGATGAGTATGGTCTAACTCTGATAATTGGTGGTGCAGAAGCAAATCTGTTTGATCTTGCTGGACTTTATCGTGGTCTAGGAAATGGAGGACGATTTGGTAAACTGCATTGGAATAAAGCTGAAAAACTCAAGAATGAAATTCAGATTATAAGCTCAGGAGCAAGCTATTTGACCTTGAATATTATGCAAGATGTAGTTCGACCAGGATCGGAATATTACTGGCATCAATATGAAGATCATTGGCCTCTTGCCTGGAAAACTGGAACTAGTTTTGGTAATCGCGATGCTTGGGCTATCGGGATTAACCCAGAATGGACAATCGGTGTTTGGGCGGGAAATTTTACTGGAGAAGGAAATCCAGCTTTATCCGGTGCTGCAACTGCTGGACCGATCTTATTCGATATCTTTAATTCCCTTCCTAAAGATACAGTAAAAAACTGGTTTACAACACCGCGACAACAAACCAGAGTAAGCATCTGTAAAGATAGTGGATACTTGGCTACAGAAAATTGTCCTGATAAATTAGATGTCTGGTCACCGATTAATATGAAACCTCTCAAATTCTGTCCTTATCATAAAAAACGATTTGTAAATGATGCAGAAACTTTTACAGTTTGCTCACATTGCTGGGAAGAAGGGGGCTATCATGAAAAAGACATATTAGAATATCCACCTATAGTAGCAAAATATCTCAAGAAACGAGGTCAAACCATTCCCAGACTACTACCACATAATCCAACATGTAACCAGATTAGGCAAGAAAAAGCTATCGAGATAATCTATCCAATTAGTGGATCTGTTATATATATTCCAAAAGACTTTGGAGGAGTAAGACAAAAACTTACAATAAAAATAGCAAATCGTAATAGACAATCTAGGATTTTCTGGTATTTAGATAGTGTATATCTGGGAACAACAGAAGATGAGGACTATATGTCTCTTGATATTACAAAAGGTAATCATAAATTGTATATTACTGATGAATTTGGTAATGATGCGGAAGTCTCATTTAGAGTAATCTCTAAATAGATATATCTTCTAAATTGATTTATCTTTCAAAAGAGGCTGATATTCAATTGACAGTAAAATGATTAAAAAAAAGTTAAAACAATAAGTGATAATTAAGAATAGAGTGGTTTTTTTTGTGGCATATTTGTTGCATAATATTTTATAGAATATCGAAACTCATTGTATTATATATAGTTATAGAATATCATAATATGATTCGTAATCAGTAGGTCGGGGATTCGAGTCCCCCTTCCAGCACCATAATTTTATCAAGGAAAAGTAAATGAAAAGAAAACATAGCTGTTTTGCGTTATTTTCGGGTGGATTGGATAGCATATTAGCTGTTATGCACATGAAAAGCTTGGGTTATAGGGTTTTTCCTATATTTTTCAGTACGCCTTTCTTTGGCCCTGATAGGGCGATGGAAACAGCAAATAGGATAGGATTCGATCTAATCGTTCATGATTTAACTGATCTTCATCTTAAAATGATAGAAAATCCAAAATATGGTTATGGGAAAAATCTGAATCCATGCATCGATTGCCACGGACTTATGTTCCATGAAGCAGGTAAATTAATGAAAGAATACAATGTAGATTTTATCATTTCCGGTGAAGTGATGGGGCAGAGGCCGATGAGCCAAAGAAAGGATGCTCTGAATGCAGTAGGAAAACTTAGTGAAATTAAAGATTTGCTGATTCGTCCACTTTCACAGAAATTACTAACAGATACACTTCCAATTCGTGAAGGATGGGTGAAAAAAGATGAAATGCTTGATATTCAAGGTCGTAACCGGAAAAGGCAAATGATTATGGCTGGTGAATATGGAATAGATTTCTATCCATCTCCAGGGGGCGGCTGTTTGCTTACTGATCCGGGTTTCACGCGTAAATTGAAAGACCTGATGCAATATAATAGTATGAATAAGCGATCTATTGAATTTCTCAAAATGGGAAGACACCTCCGTCTGACTGATAATGTTAAACTAATCATTGGAAGAAATAAAGCTGAAAATGATAGTATTAGTGAACTAGCCCAAGATGAAATAGTTCTTCAAGCAAAGAATTTTCCGGGACCTTTAGGAATAATTCAATCAAAAGAAAAGGTAACAATTGAAGATATTAAACTTTCAGGTTCAATTCTTCTCCGATATAATTCTAAAGTTGACGATTCTGCAATTATCCAATATGGAAAGAACTTTGAGCTTAATAATGAATTTGAAATTGAAAAAATGGCTGAAGAAAACGTAAAACAATATTTATTATAGGAATAAGAAATGAAATATAAAACATTTAATATACTACCCCAATTTGGAACAAATACTTATCTTGTATGGGACGAGATTTCCAAAGATGCAGCTATAATTGATCCTGCAGCAGCATCACAGAAAATGATCGATGAGATAAAAGGAATGAGAATAAACTTGAAATTTTTGATCTCAACTCATGCACATGGTGATCATATTGGTGGAAATAAAAATATTAATGATAATTTTGATGTAAAGAACTGCATTCACAAAGATGATGCAGATTCTCTTGCTGACCCGAGAATGAACTTAAGTACTTATTGGGATTCAAAGATAATTGCACCCAAAGCCGATATTATCTTGAATGATGGTGATGTATTAACATTAGGAACTGAAAAATTGAAGATAATTCACACTCCAGGTCATTCAAGAGGTGGGATTTGTATTTTAACTGGAAACTTATTATTTTGCGGAGATACATTATTTGCAGAAGGAATCGGTAGAACTGACTTGCCGGGTGGTGATTATTCTACATTGATCAACTCAATAAAATCCAAGCTCTTTGTTTTAGAAGGGGATATCAAAATTCTTCCTGGTCACGGACCGGATTCAACAATAGAAGATGAAAAAGTAGGAAATCCATTTGTGGGATTTGCTGCAAAATTTTAGATAATTCACAAAAATTTAGTATAGCTCTTTAACGATATACAAGAAACATTTTATCAGATATCTATTTCTTAATCTAATGAATTACTATGCATTTCTTAGTTTCGGTATTATTATTGTCTATCATTAAATTTATAATGTATATCCCGGATCTTACCTTTGTATTTTTCATATCTGACCCATCCCAAATGACTGTATTAATTCCTAATTTCAAATTTCTAATTTCTAATTTTCTAACCCTCTGCCCTTTGATATTATAGATCTCAATTAGAACATTTTGGGAATTATTGGGAAGATTAAAGCTTATTTGAGTGCCGGCACTATTTTCTAAGATCGGATTGGGATAATTCGATAGATTATATTTGTTCTCTATGAGAAATTCATTCAGTGTAGAAGAGTTTTCCCATATCAAACCGGCAAATTCGGGATGATCAACAAATGGATTTCTATTTCCCTGCCA
>JAGLPW010000147.1 GCA_023137125.1 Candidatus Cloacimonadota bacterium
TCAGGATTTGGATATGTATTAACTTCATCAACAACAACCAGATCAAGTTCACCATTTTCACCTTCATATCTAGTTGCCATGTAAAATATCATTCGTGCAACATCGCCCTTCACCTCATCTCGCGGTTCCCATGAGTCGCTGTCATAAAAACATCCGGGAATAGTTGGATATGGGTTATCACTGTAATCGAAATCCAAATTACCTCGATCACCATTCACCTGAACATCTGTAGGGCGCAGGTGATGAACATCGGTTCCACAAGGCGGATTATTTCCAAAGTCACCATGAGATTTAGCCCAGGTATGCTCTCGATTCCAAATTGGATAGCCGGAATTTGAAACTGACCAACCGGTATAAAGCAAGATTACATTATCAGTATTATCCGGATCTTCATCGGTATCTCGCAAAGCGTTCCAAACGTTATCATAACTCAATTCAGTGTGACCATCGATTATATCGTTTAAGGTTGATTTAAGATCATCTCCGGTTAAACCTTCGGTACCGTCATAATAACCGGGTGGGATTTGTGAATATGCTATTGTACTTAAGATTAACAAACTAACTGTAATTAATATTTTATTCATAATTTAAACCTCATTTCTATTTTTTAAATAAAAATTACAGCTTATTTGTGTCAAAGAAAATAATCCTCCTAAATAATGATGAGTAAATCTTAATGAAAATAAATTAAGACTTAATTATCTTAAAAGCCCCACCCAGTAGTTGTCTGACGGGATTTTTTATTTAAAAATATATATGAAACTCACGAGTTGCATAAAAATATCTTGACGGATTAATTCATAAAATAATTTGTTGCAACTATAAGATTGCAAGAAAAAAAGGAGGGATACATGGATGCATTAATTCTTGAATTGTCAAACATAGGATTTACTGAATATGAGGCTAAAGCTTATAATATGTTACTACAGCAAAATCTTCAAAGTGCTTCGGAAATCTATAAAAAAACTGGAATCCCACGTGGAAGAATATATGATATTCTTCAACAATTACTTCAAAAAGGATTTTGCTATATAGTTCCTGGTGCTGTTAATAAATATACAGCAGTAGATCCAAATATTGCTATTAATAACTTGATAGAACAACAAAGAAAAGAAACAAAGCTTCGAGAACAAAAAATGGTGCAAACTGCAAATATCTTGCATGAAAGATATACAAGTATGGAAGATACTTCTTCTCCTCTGGATTATATACAAGTCCTCACAACCAGGCAAAGCCAGATCAATAAATTCCTGGCACTGATAAAGACATCAAAAAAGTTTATATGCTCGTTTAATAAGAAGCCTTTCGCTATCAGTTCTAAAATGGAAGAAGTAATAAAGATAAGTGCACCACATGTTGAATGCATAAAGCGCGGGATAAAGGTGAAAGCACTTTACGAAGCTGAGGATGATAATGCTGAATATTTCACTAAAGAGTTAGAATACTTTGAGAGTATTGGAGAAGAAATTCGTATCTGTGAAAAACTACCTATGAAAATGATGATATCTGATAATACTACTGCGATGATATCTCTGAGAAATGAAGGCTTAGCAAAGTTCAAATTATCATCTTTAGTGGTTGAACATACAGATCTTACTACTTCTCTTTTAGAATTATTTGATATTTACTGGGAAAAAGCTATTACATTAGATGAATTTATAAAAAATAATAATATCAAAAAGAAAAATAAACCGTTAATATCACAATTAAATTAAATTTGAGAAAAAAGAAAAAACAAGGAGTTAAGTATGAAAAAGCAATTATTCTTTAGATCAAAAAAAATAAAAATTGGAGGAGTTATGTTTAATTTTACAAAATCCCGTCTGTCAGGAAGAGCCTTATTTTTTATTGGTTCATTTATTCTTGTATCAACCTTTCTATCTGCAGCTATCATCAATATCCCGGCAGACCAACCCACAATACAAGCCGGCATTATTGCAGCAGTTGATGCTGACACCGTACTTGTACAGCCCGGAACTTATGTGGAGAATATTAACTTTAATGGAAAACTGATTACAGTTGGTTCTTTATTTTTAACAACCCAGGATACAACTTATATTTCTTCAACCATTATCGATGGGAACAGTAGCGGCAGCGTTGTAACTTTTGCGACTAGTGAGAGTTCATCTGCAATTCTATGTGGCTTCACCATTACAAATGGTTTAGCAACAGGAACAGGTTGGCCGGATGATAGTGGTGGTGGGATTTTCTGTCATAATTCCAGTCCGAGTTTGCAGAACTTAACAATATCAGATAATACTGCTTCTAATTATGGAGGTGGGATTTACTGTATGTATTCAAATCCGAGTATAGTAAATGTAACAATATCAGATAATTATTCTTCAGGGAATTATGATTCCAATGGTGGTGGGCTTTACTGTGATTATTCAAATCCCAGTTTGTAGAATGTAACGATATCAGGTAATTTTGCTGATACTTTTGGTGGTGGGATTTTCTGTTATCAATCCAACCCGGATTTAGAAAATGTAACTATTTCAAATAATTCTGCCAGTTGGGGTGGTGGGATTTTCTGTTGGGGTCATGCCAGTCCTAGTCTGCAGAATGTGGCAATTACTGGTAATTCTGCTTCTGATGAAGGTGGTGGAATTTTAATTGAAGAGCATTCCAATCCGAGTCTGGAGAATGTAACAATATCAGGTAATACTGCTAATGAAGGTGGTGGGATTTGGTGCAGGAGTAATTCCAATCCAACTTTAATAAATTCCATTTTGTGGAATGATTCTCCGGAAGAGATTTATTTTTCTGATACTTATGCCCCTAATTCAATAACTATATCATATTCTGATATTCAAGGTGGAGAAGCAGGAATCGTAACAAACAATAATGGCACTGTGAACTGGCTGGATGGTAATATAGACGAAGATCCGTTGTTTGTTGATCCGGCAATCGGAGATTATCATTTAACTGAAAATTCCCCGTGTATCGATGCTGGAGACCCTACATCACCTTTAGACCCGGACGGTACAATTGCAGATATGGGAGCTTATTTTTTTAATCAGTTAACTCCACCGGAAGCAGATTTTGAAGCTGATGTAACATCAGGTGAAGCACCTCTTGAAGTACAATTTACAGATCTATCAACATTAGACGTTATTGAATGGATGTGGGACTTTGATAATGATGGCACTATTGATAGCAATGAACAGAATCCAATTTATATTTATGAGGAAGTAGGTATTTATACTGTCTCGTTAACAGTAACGAATGGTTATTTAGAGGATACTGAAATCAAAGAAGATTACATTGAAGTGACGAGTACTGGAGCTGAACACGGCATTATTCCTGTAGAAACTATGCTCTACCAAAACCATCCCAATCCATTTAACCCGGTAACCAACATCCGATTTGATATTAAGGAAAATGAAACAGGGGTTCTCTCAATTTACAATATAAAAGGACAGTTCATAGAATCACACCAATTTGAAGCAGGGCAGCGTAATTTCCAGTGGGATGCATCGAATCAAGCTTCAGGAGTGTATTTCTATAAATTACAAACGGAGAGTTCAACTGTAAATAAGAAGATGCTGCTGTTAAAGTAGAACTCACCCTACTTTCCCTCTCTTCAAAACAAGAGAGAGAATATAAGAAAAGCAAGAAGAATTATTGTTGGGGCAGATCATTGATCTGCCCTTTTTTATTTCTAATTGAATCAGATTGTTACAATTTACATCAATCCCCAAATCTTGGATTCACAATATTGTTATAAATTGAACCAAATGAATAACTTAATCCAATTGAAGTATAATAAGTATATTGAGTTTGTAATTCTTTTTGCATTAACAGTAATTCCTCTGTAGTTACATCTCCGGCTGCTAATGAAAGTTGATCATGAACCCTCGATGCGTTTCCCCAAAGATCTAATGATAATCCTTTAAATATTCTCCAGGAGATTTCTCCATATAATGTTAGTTTATTTTTTTCTAAATTTTCTAATATAATATTATCAATGATCAAGTATTGTGATGCAACCAGACTAATACTCATCGAACCCCATGATTGAATGTAGTCAATTTCTGTTCTAAATGAATGCTTTAATAATTTCTCTGAGGATTTCTCATAAATTGTTAACTCTGTGTAATCAACATAATTTGGGTTAAGCTGATACTGGAAACAAAATCGTTTTCTGTTAGATTCGGAATAAGGAAAAATATTGTATTCTAATCCGGGATATAAACCAACACTAATCGCTACATTGCTATAACTGGAAGTGTATGCATAGGTCCAAAGTCCGTATGAAAGATGATCGGTCCACGATTTTATAAGATAGGCATTAAAGCTTTTACTATTTGAACTACTTACATAAACATCATCATCCCATTTAAATTTGTTTTTACTCTTATTTCCATTAAGTCTAAGATTAACTTTTAAATCTTTTGTAACTCTATTTGCGCTTATTCTTCCCCAGAAATTCTGATAATATGATGACTCTTGACCATTCAAAAACCCGTTTAAACTTATGTTGAAAACCCAGTTATTCCACCTATCTTCTATAACTTCTTTTATTTTCTCAGTTGGGAATGTAATCGTTAGTTTTTCTGCCATATCTGTACGAGAAAAATAGCGTATTAGTCCAAGTTTAATGATCTGAACACTTTTGCGTCTTTCAACTTCATCCGTATCACCATTTTCCAAAATGAAAGAAAGTGATTCATCTATTCCACTAAAGATATTTTCTCCTGTGAAATCAACTGTGATTTTTTTTCCATTACTTCCGGTGTTTTGTTTTGTAAAAAGTATATAAACATCAGCTTCATTTTTATATCGAACATAATTTACATTTGTGATCTGCTCTTTGATGTAATTCAGGTCACCATATTCATAATCAATATAAACAGAGAAATTTTGATCTTCCTGATTTGCGTTTGCAAAAGCAATTGCATTTAGAGATAAAAGTACAAGGCAAAAGATTAACTTATTTTTCATATTTAATATCCTTTTCAAAATGATATGCTAAAAGAGCTTGTGATAGGGAAGATGTCAATACAAATGTTATTAGCAGCGGTTTTATAATCCAAGATCGTTAAGAAAAACATGTTTTATTGACACAAAAACCGCATCAACTTTTTTAGCACCAATATGTTAACAGATAACGAGATATTAGAAGAGAGTAGAAAAAACTTCGAATTGATCATCGAAGAAAAGGAAATGTTGGATTTCCATAAAGTTTTTGGAAATGGAAATCCGGTTCATATTGAGATAGGAAGCGGGCGAGGGGAGTTCCTTCTTAGATCTGCTCAGCAAAATCCAAATATAAATTTCATTGGAATTGACCTCAAAGAAAAACGAATTAAAACAATATTCCGCAAACTGTATATAGAAAAACTCAAGAATGTAAGAATTGCTAAAATATATTTGGATGAAGAAAGTATAAACTTCATTCAACCAAATTCAATTGAAAAGATATATTTGCAGCATCCTGATCCCTGGCCAAAAAAGAAGCACTTTCATCGCAGAATAATCCAACATAGCTTCATAGATATTATGCATAAATTGCTTTGTAATAGTGGTATTGTTGATATAGCAACAGATCATGAAGATTATGCTTTTTGGATAGTTGAACACTTTGCAGAAAGAAAAGATTTTACATCTATTTATAAAAAAGGGTTTACAAGAGAATCGGAAAAAGGACATATTGAAACATATTTTGAAAAGAAGAAAAGAGAAGAGGGATTTGAGCCGTATTTTATGAAGTACCGGAGTATAAGATGGATAGAGAAAAATTTATAAAACTCTTTAATGAATTTGTAGTTCGTTCAAGCGAACATTACAGCGAATTTGCCTGCAAGAATAAAGAAGCTTATAGACTTAAGCCAGACGATAATTGTTTTATCAGAACAGAGTTTGCTATAGATAGAGACCGCATTTTACACAGTGGTGCTTACCGAAGATATCAGGGCAAAACACAGGTTTTCTCTTTTACAAATATGTTCGATGAAGAGACTTCCAACAGAAGTTTGCACACAACTTATGTTTCTCAAATTTCCAGAACGATTGCCAACATGTTGGGTTTGAATTTAGAACTTGTTGAATCTATTGCTTTGGGGCACGATTTAGGACATACTCCTTTTGGTCATGATGGCGAAGTTGCACTTTCAAAGATCTGCAAGAAAGCTGGTATTGGTGCATTCCATCATAATATTCAAAGCTTACATGTTGTTGACTATATTTCCAGAAAAGGCAAAGGTCTTAACCTTACTTTTCAGGTTAGAGACGGAATAATTTCCCACGATGGAGAAGTACATAACCAGATTATACATCCGCAAAGAGATAAAACCGAAGATGATATTAAGGAATATATAAAACTAAGAAAAGAAGGTGGGAAACAAAATTGGATGCCATCTACTTTAGAAGGTTGCGTTGTGAGAATATCCGATACAATTGCTTATATTGGACAAGATATTGAGGATGCAATAAGGCTGAAGATAATGGATAGAAAAGAGATACCAAAAGATTGTGCGGAACATCTTGGTTACACCAATAGTGAGATAATCGATACACTTGTTAAAACCGTGATCTTAAACAGTCACGGGAAAGATCAAGTTGCATTCGATGAAGAAACATCTCACTATTTATTTAAACTAAAGAAATTTAATTATCAGCGCATTTATACAAATAAAAATGTTAAAAAAGCTCAAGAGAGAATTGATAGAAGTATGGAAGTTCTCTTTGAACAATATCTTGAAGATATAAGAGAGAATAATTCAAAATCAAAAATATTCCTGCAATTCCTAAATAGAAAAGATAAATCATATCGTGAGAAATTCAGTGACCCAGAGGTTGTACGTGATTTTATTGCAACAATGACGGACAGATATTATAATGAAGAAGTAAAAAGTTACCTGTTACCCGGAAGTTTTTATTGATATAATTTTCAACATATATTTTTTAACACTCATAAAAATTATTAGAGTTTTCTTTAAGGAGATTTAATGGAGTTAGTAGATTTTATAAAACAAAGTGAAGGAATAATAAAAAGAATATCAGAGATTCGGAGGTTACTTTGACACTGCTGATCTAAAGAAGAAAATTTTAAATTCTGAAACTGAAATGGAAAAACCCGATTTCTGGAATGATCAGAGAAGAGCTACTAAAATAACAAAAGAACTAAATCAATTAAAAAATCAAATTGTAAAAGATGATCGCCTTGCTACTATCAAAGATGATCTTGAAACATATGTCATTCTTTTAAACGAAGATTTCAATGAATCTCTTCTTAAGGAAGCAACTGAAGTTTTAATAGAGGAGAAACAATTAGTAGATAGTACTGAAGTACAATTCCTGCTTAATGGGAAAACAGACTCCAATAGTGCCATTCTCACAATTCATCCTGGTGCAGGAGGAACAGAATCGCAGGATTGGGCTGAGATGCTTTTTAGAATGTATAATCGCTGGGCAGAAAAAACCGGGCATAAAATAGAAATTGTTGATTTTCAATCTGGTGATGAAGCCGGCATAAAAAGCGTGACCATGGAGATCATGGGAGATTATGTTTACGGATACCTAAAAACCGAGAGTGGAGTTCATAGACTGGTAAGAATTTCTCCATTTAATGCTCAAGGTAAACGACAAACATCATTTGCATCAGTGTTCGTATATCCAATGATCGAAGATGATATTGAAGTTGAAATTGAAACAAGTGATCTTAGAATTGATACATACCGCGCCAGCGGAAAAGGTGGTCAAGGTGTGAATACCACGGATTCTGCTGTACGGATCACACATATTCCAACTAACATTATTGTTCAATGCCAGAATGAACGTTCCCAACTTAGGAACCGTGAAGTGGCAATGGTAATACTGAAATCAAAGCTTTATCAGCATTATGAAGAAGAACGAGAAAAAAAACGGCAAAAGCATGAAGATAAGAAAACAGATATAGGTTGGGGGAATCAAATACGTTCTTATGTATTTCATCCGTATCAGATGGTTAAAGATCATCGCACGAACTACGAAACCGGTAATATCTCCAGTGTAATGGATGGTGATCTGGATGACTTCATGAATGCATTCCTAAAGAAGCTGGCAGGAAGAAAAAATAGTAAAATGGTTAAAAAGTAAAATGGTTGAATTAGGAATAAGAATAAGTGAAAGAAAAAATAGTGAATTGGTTAGTTGGTTAAAATTGTAAAATAGGTGAAAGAAAAAGTGAAAGAGATAAAAGAATTTAAAGTTTATATTAAATCTCTCAAATTCTCAAATTTGATTTGGGATATCTGCAATAAATGGGACAAATTTGCGAAATTCTCCATTGGTATCCAGTTAGTTAAATCTGTCGATTCGATTTCAGCAAATATTGCCGAAGGATATGGAAGATACCATTTCAAGGAAAATCTTCATTTCTGTTACATCGCACGTGGCTCAATGGAAGAATCTTTTGACTGGTTACGAAAATCTAATACAAGGAAGCTATTAAATGATAAACAGAAAAACGAAATAGATGATTTTGTTAAAACATTTCCTAAAGAATTAAATGGTTATATAAAGTACATTAAACAATCAATGAATAAATATCCCATTTCCCCCAGTTCCACAAATTCCACCAGTTCAACAAATAATTAAGGATTAATATGGATTATAAACAACTTATCAAACAAATAGATAAAAAGCAAATGCCAAAACATATCGCCATCATAATGGATGGTAATGGACGCTGGGCAGATGAACATAATACAAAAAGAGTTAATGGCCATAAAGAGGGTGTAAAAGCTGTAAGACGAATTGTGGAGACAGCCGTTGAAGCGGGATTGGAATATCTAACGGTTTACGCATTTTCAACTGAGAACTGGCGACGTTCAAAACAGGAAGTGAATTACCTTCTTAAATTAATTATGGATTCTCTCATAAAAGAAATTGATGATCTGAAAGCAAATAATGTAAACATCAAATTTATTGGAAGCAAAGAGGAACTTGAGAAAAGCTACAACAAAAAAGTTCTAAGTACTTGTAGAAGCAGTTGGGATAATGATGGTTTACACCTGAATATTGCTATGAATTATGGTGGTCGACGTGAGCTGATCGATGCATTTAAGAAGATGTCTGATGATATTATTTCAGGAAAGATAAAAAAAGAAAGAATCAATGATGAGATGGTTAGTAATTATCTCTACACAGCTTATATGCCTGATCCTGATTTGATTATACGAACGAGTGGGGAAGAGCGTCTTTCCAATTTTCTGGTTTGGCAGAGTGCTTATTCGGAATTTTGGTTTACAAAAACATTATGGCCGGATTTCAGTCGTGAAGAATTCATTCAAGCCATCTTGGATTTCCAAGATAGAAAAAGAAGATTTGGTAGTCGATAGGAGATATAAATGGTTTTATTAAAAAGAGTTTTAGTCGCAGTGTTTTTTATTCCGTTACTTATTTATATTTTTTACGTTGGAGATATAGCACTTGCATCATTTCTAGCGTTAATAGCATTTCAAATGATGTTCGAGTTGAGAGAAATGTTTTTTAAAAAAGATATTATTGTACCGAGAATAATTATAATTATGGGATTGATAGTTTTCTTAGCATCAATATATTTCGGATCAGTGTTGATCTTTGCATCGCTTTTATTAACTTTTATTGTAATAATGGGTTTTGACCTCTTCAAAAGTAAATTGGAAGGAGCAATGATCAGAGGTTCTGCAGGAATATTCATAGTGGTTTACATTGCTGTGTTGTTAAGCAGCATTTATCATATCAGATTGTTGGAAAATGGAAGAAATCTGATATTGAGTTTACTTGTCATGATCTGGATAACTGATTCTGCAGCCTATTTTGTGGGAAGAACGATAGGTAAACATCGAGGTATATTCAAAGCAAGTCCTAATAAATCCCTTGAGGGTTTTGTGGCGGGAATAATCTTCTCGTTTGCGGGCTCATTTATTCTAATGAAATTCTTAGGTTTATCGATGCCACAGGCATTTGCAGCAGCCTTTTCCGGTGGCATATTTGGTCAGATTGGTGATTTATTCGAATCTATACTGAAGAGGGATGCCGGCGTGAAAGATAGTTCAAATGTTCTTCCCGGACATGGTGGAATTCTGGATAGATTTGATAGTCTTCTTTTAGCAGCTCCGGTTTTTTATGTTATTCTATATTTTATGAAGTAGGAAATAAATAATGGAAAATCAAACAGAAAGTACATTAAATTTTATTGATAAAGATAAAATTCCTACAGATGAGCATAAGATCATTCTTGTTACTGGGGGAGCAGGTTTTATTGGGTCGAATTTTATTAGATATCTTATTAGTAAATATCCAAATTTTAAAGTAATAAATTTTGATAAACTCACTTATGCTGGTAATCTTAATAATCTTATTACAATAGAAGATAATGTAAATTATGTATTTTTTAAAGGTGATGTAGCAGATCCAAAAGATGTTAAAACAGCTTTTGAACAGTTCAGTCCGGATTATGTTGTTCATTTTGCAGCAGAATCACATGTAGATAAAAGCATAATTAATCCCGATATTTTCTTAAAGACAAATGTATTGGGAACTCAGATCCTATTAAATTATTCCAGAGAGCACAAGGTGCAGAAATTTGTTCAAGTCTCCACTGATGAGGTTTATGGCTCAATTGGTAATGATTTAAATGTTAACGAAGAAGCTCGTTTAGAACCCAATAATCCTTATTCTGCCAGTAAAGCTTCTGCTGATCTACTTTTGCGTGTAGCTTATCAAACATATGGGCAACGAATAAATGTAATTAGAGCATGCAATAATTTTGGACCTTATCAATTTCCGGAAAAATTGGTTCCGGTTATTATTCACAATGCGTTGAATAATATTGAAATTCCTGTTTATGGTGATGGAAAAAATATTCGTGAATGGATACATGTAGAGGATCATTGCCGTGCTATAGATGTTATAATGCAAAATGGGAAATCCGGTGAAACATATAATGTAGGAACAGGAAATAAATGGGAAAACATAGAGCTCGTAGAGCATATTCTAGAAAAATTAAATATTAATAACAATATTATTTCTTATGTTCTTGATAGGCAAGGGCATGATATTCGATATTCGGTTGATTCAAGTAAGATTCGAAAAGAGTTGGGTTGGAAACCTCAAATAGCATTTGAAGTAGGTTTAGATCAGGTAATAACATGGTATACAAATCATATGGATTGGATAGAAGAGATAACAACAGGAAAATATATGAATTATTATGATGATATTTATAAACCTCGCATGATGGAGACCCAATAGATGATTAAGATCTTTATTGTTCTTGTTTTTATTTTAGTTTCCATTAGTTGTACAATAATGCCAAAAGTAGAGCCTGTTCAACAAATTGAGAATTCACCTGCAGTATTTTCTCTTGCTTCCATAGATTCTCTCCGACAGGAAATTACAGATAATAATACGATAATTGATTCACTTTATATTTTAATAGAAGAATCAGATTTCACAATTGATTCTTTATATCAAGCATTAGAAGTAGCCAACAGTAGAGTTGCTGTAAATCAGGATTTTATCATTCCAGATTCTATTATCTTTGCAGGTAGGACTTTCGATCTTACAAATGAACGGATCTTTGATAAATTTGAAACAATTTATAAACAGGAACTCAGGGTTGCTCACAAATTCATTCCCAGATGTGGTAAATACTTTGCATATTTTGATTCAATATTTTCGCAGTATAAAGTTCCACTCGATACGAAGTATTTAGCAATTGCGGAAAGCAGGCTGAGCCCAATGGCTGGTTCTCGTGTTGGAGCACTTGGTATCTGGCAATTTATGCCCAGTACTGCAAAAGGTTATGGAATGCGTTTGGATTCTTTCATCGATGAACGTAGAAATGTTTTCCTGGCAACTCCTGCTGCTGCAAAATATCTCCTCAATGCGCGAAATTATCTTAAAGAGCGCGGTACCGATGATTGGCTATTGGCAATGAGTTCCTATAATGCTGGAGTTGGTAGTATTGCCAAAGTTGTTCGTCAACAGGAAGTATATGATTTTTTTGATCTGCTGATGCGGGTAGATGAGACTCATAAATATGTGTGGCGTGCAGTTGCTATCAAGATGATCGTTGAGAATGAAGAAGAAATATTCGGTAAGAGATTCGATAGAAAAGAACCGATTTTAGAGAATGCACATTTGATAGTTCTTACGTTGAAGGGACACTACAAAATAGACGAGTGGGCAAAAGCTCAAGGTACTTCTATCGGTAAGATATTAGAGATGAATCCCTGGATCAAGATCTATAAGAGAAACCGCGTGAAATATTCTGCAATTAATGATGTTGTTCTACCACCCGGAAAATACTCTGTACTCATTCCCAACGGTAATGGCATTGATAAAGAATTGTTGGCAAAAATTGAAAAACAATTTCTTAATAAAAATGCAGGCTTCTTCACGCATCATATTGTTAAGCGAGGAGATAATTTATATAATATTGCAAAAAAATATAAAACAACAGTTTCTCGAATAAAAAGTCTGAATCATCTCAATTCTAATGTTATACATCCTGGTCAGAGACTTAAGCTTTACGGAACCAGTTCTGGTGGAACGGTCCAAAAAACCAATAACTATCATACTGTAGTAAAAGGAGATACAGTAGGAACAATTGCTCAGAAATTGGGAATCTCACAAAAGAACCTAATTACTAGAAATAACCTTAAAACTCGTAATGGGATTGTTATGATCTATCCGGGACAGAAGTTGTACTATTAATGAAAACAAAGATCAGAGAAATGAAAAAGGAAGATATTCCTACTATTATGATTTTGGAAAAAGAACTTTTTTCAACAGCCTGGGAAAAAGAGATGTTCATAGAAGAAATTGAGAAGCAATATGCTTTTGTATTAGAGATCAAAGATAAAATTATTGGATATATTTGTGGATGGAAGTTTATAGATGAATTCAATATCACGAATATTGCAATTGCTAAAGATTTTCAAAGAAAAGGATTTGCAAAAGATCTTGTCCAATTCTTAATGAGTAAATTACTAGGCGAAAAATGTTTCAGGTTTTTCCTTGAAGTGCGTGAATCTAATGATGTTGCAAAAAAGCTTTATGAAAAAATGGGCTTTAGTGTGATCGGATTAAGAAAAAAATATTATCATTCTCCTGATGAAAATGCAATGGTTTTAGGTTTGAATATAATAGATAATTTAAAAAAAGGGTAACAAAATGAAGAAAGGTTTGTTTATTACTTTTGAGGGAATTGAAGGTTGTGGAAAATCTACACAAGCACGAATGCTAAAAGAATTTTTGATAAAAGCAGGTAAAAGGGTGTTTCTTACTCGTGAACCGGGTGGTCCCAAAATAGCAGAAGGGATACGTGAAATGCTTCTAAGTGTTAATAATAAAGAGATGCTGCCTCAAACAGAAGTTCTTTTATATATGGCTTCTAGAAGCCAACATACAGGTGAATGGATCATTCCTGAACTGGAAAAAGGAAAGATAGTTATTTCCGATAGATACTACGATTCTACATTTGCCTATCAGGGTGCAGCCAGAAAGATTGATGGAAAGCTTATTGACACAATTAGAAGATATGCAACTTTTGGACTTGTTCCGGATATCACTTTTCTGGTTGACTTACCGGAAGAGATCGGATTATCTAGAATTCAGGCAAAAGATGCCGATAGGCTGGAACAGGAATCGATGGAATTCCATAAAAAAGTGAGAGAGGGTTTTTTAGACCTGGCTAATAATGAACCAGAGAGGTTTGTTGTTTTAGATGGGAAAAAAAGCATTAAAGAAATTCATAATGAAGTAATTAAGATAATAAATAAGGAGTTAAATAAATGAAAGGGCAATTAAATAAAATGAGTAAAATTCTATTTTCAGCCAGTGTAATAGGTTGGATAATTATTGGTGTTTTACTTTTTAATTTTGTAAATGTGGACGCTTCAAATTCTGAAGATGCTAATATTTATAAGAAGCTAAAACTTTTCAGTGAAGCACTTTTTAATGTTAGACAAAATTACGTAGAAGAGCTTAATGTAGATGATCTGATAGATTCTGCCATTAAAGGGATGTTGGATGAAGTTGATCCACATACATATTACTTCACACCGGAAGAATTTGATAAATTCAGTACAGATACTAAGGGTGAATTTGGTGGACTTGGCATCTCGATAGACAAGAAGGGTGAATATATTACAGTTGTTGCTCCAATAGAGGGAACTCCTGCCTATAGAATGGGAATTCATGCTGGTGATAAGATCTCTAAAGTTGATGGTGAAAGTGTGGTAGGTGTATCAACTGACGAATCTATATCGAAAATGCGTGGTGAACCTGGCACAAAAGTTTTGATCACTATCATAAGACCTGGAGTGAAAGAAGAATTAGAATTTGAGATCATTCGGGAGATAATTAAAATTCATAGTATACCTTATTCATTTAAACTGGATAATGGTATTGGATATATGCGAATTCGTCAGTTCAATGCAAATACAACTTCAGATATGAGAGAAAAATTAGATGAACTTGAAGAAGAAGGCATTCGAGGACTTATTATTGACCTTAGATTCAATCCAGGTGGACTTCTCAGAGAAGCAATAAACACTGTAAATGAATTCATCGGGAAAGGCAAACTTGTTGTGTTTACAAAAGGCAGAGCACCTCAGACCAATATGGAATATTTAACAAAGTATAATAGGATTAGAGAAGGTTATCCGGTTATTGTTCTTATTAATAGTGGTTCTGCAAGTGCTTCAGAAATATTTGCCGGCTCACTACAGGATTGGGATCGGGGTCTGGTTGTTGGACAAACCTCTTTTGGAAAAGGTTCTGTTCAACGTTTGTTCCCGCTTTCAGATGGCAATGGCATTAAGATAACAACTGCTAAATATTACATAAAATCCGGTAGATGTATCCATAAGGATCTTAATGATAAGTTACTGAAGGATGAACGTTTAAAAAATGGCGATATATCTAAAGAAGAAATTAAAGAAATGCAAGAAGAAGCTGAAGAAAAAAGCCATGAGAATGTATACTATACTAACATGGGAAGAGAAGTTTATGGTGGCGGTGGCATTACACCTGATATTGAGATCGAACAATCTCTTCTTACAGATATGGGAGTAGATCTACGCAGAAAAAATATTTTCTTCAACTATTCTGTAGATTATCTTATCGATAATGAAAAAAATGTTACATTAAATTTTCAAGCTTCTCAAAACGATATTAATGGTCTGTTAGAGTTTGCAAAAGCTGAAGGAATTGAATTTGAACAGGTAGAAGCAGACAGCATTCTCAGTTGGATCAAGAATGAATTAACCAGTAACATTATTGGTAGAAAATTTGGTGAAGTTGAGCGGTATAAAATTGTACTGGAAGAGGATACACAACTTCAGAAAACAATGGAGATCTTTGAAAAATATTCTACACTAGAAGAAATGTTTGAATATGCAGAGGAAACCAAGCAGATTAAAAAAGAAGAAGAATAAAGATAATAAATAACACTTAGTATCTTTTCATAAAAATAAATTATTACCTTCCGGTATTTTGATCCGGAAGGTTTTTATTTGGACTTAATTTTTTAATTAATAAATTTCGATTATCAATAATTCTTGACATCTTTAAAATACTATTGTTTTGAGATTATAATAAAAATTATTATTATATGGAGATTAATTTTGGAAAAATTTTTAGTAACAAGTGCACTTACTTATGCAAATGGGAAACTACATATTGGTCATATTGCAGGCTCATATTTAAATGCAGATATTTTTGTAAAATATCAGAAATTAGTTGGAAATGATGTATTATATATTGGTGGAACAGATGATTATGGGACTCCAATTTCACTCAAAGCCGAAGAAGAAAATGTTTCACCTCAAAAAATTGTGGATAAATTTAATAAAAGTATGAGAGTTGATCTGGAAGGGTTGAATATTCAATTGGATAATTTTTCGGGGACATCGCATCCGAATCACATAAAAGATTCACAAGATTTTTTTACAAATTTGTATGATGCCGGATACATTATAAAAAAAGATCTCAAACAGTTTTATGACGAAAAGCAGAAGAGGTTTTTATCTGATAGATACGTTGAAGGGATCTGTCCGTTTTGTAAAGCTGATGGAGCACGTGGAGACCAATGTGATAGTTGTGGAAAACTGCTTGATGCAATGGATCTTATCGAACCAAAAAGTAAACTTTCTGGAGAAGTTCCAATTATCAAAGACACAACACACTGGTATCTTGAGCTTCCTAAATTCGAGGAAGAATTACATGAGTGGTTAGATACAAAAACATACTGGAAAGATAATGTTAAAAATTTCGTTCTTGGTTGGCTAAATGAAGGTTTACAAGAAAGAGGAATAACACGTGATCTTAATTGGGGAGTTCCCATCCCACTTGAAAATACAGAAGGAAAAGTCCTTTATGTGTGGTTTGATGCTCCAATCGGATATCTCTCTTCAACCAAAGAGTGGGCTGAAAAAAAAGGTGAACCTGATAGATGGAAAGATTATTGGCTCGATGAAGAAACAAAGATGATCCACTTTTTGGGGAAAGACAACATTCCATTTCATACAATTATCTGGCCTGCAATGCTTTCCAAACAGAAAGAAAGATTTATTCTTCCACATGATGTACCGGCAAATGAATATCTTAATTTGGAAGGACAGAAGATGTCTACAAGCCGCAACTGGACTGTATGGGTAGAAGATTACTTGAAATATTTTGATGGTGAATATCTGCGTTATGTTTTGGCTGCAAATGCTCCTGAAACAAAAGATAGTGATTTCAGTTGGGAAGATTTCAAAATGCATATAAATTCTGAACTGAATAACGTTTTAGGAAACTTGGCAAATAGAACCTGTGTTTTTGCAAATAAGTATTTTGATGGAATTATCAAGCGTCCGGAAGAGTTTTCTGAACTATCAAAGAAAACACTTGCAGAAGTGCATAAACTTACAGATAAAATCGGCAAATCTTATTCAAATTATCAAGTTAGGAAAGCAACTAAACAATTTATGGACATTGCCCGAATTGGTAATAAGTACTTTGATGAGTCACAGCCGTGGAAGGAAGTGAAGACCGATAAAAACAAAGCTTCAGAAACTTTATATGTTTGTTTGGAAATATTGCGCGTACTTTCAATTGTTTCATCACCGGTAATTCCTAAGAGTATGAAGATCCTCCATGATATGATAGGTGTTATGATTCCAATTACCTGGGATAATATTGCTAAAGAATCAGAAGAATATTCAATTTCAAATGTAGATAGATTATTTAGGAAGATCGAAGAAAAGGAAGTTGAAGAGCAACTGGAGATCCTTAAACAAAGACAAAAAGAAAATATAGAGGAAAAGAGCATGATAGAGCATAAACCTCAGATTGAATATGAAGATTTTATGAAACTGGAAATCCGTATTGTAAAGATATTAGAAGCTGAGAAAGTAAAAAAATCTAATAAGTTATTACAACTCAAAGTAAATATAGGTGGGGAAGAGCGTTCTGTTATTGCTGGAATCGGAAAAGACTATAAACCGGAAGAACTGATAGGCAGGAAGGTTCCAATGTTAATAAATCTGAAACCCAGAATTGTAATGGGAGTAGAATCTCAGGCAATGATCTTAGCAGCAGAAGATAACGGAGATCTTTCCATTTTGCTACCGGATAAAGATGTACAAGAAGGAAGCGAAATTTCTTGATGAGTAATTATATGATCTGTAGAATTATTTGATCTACAGGTATGGAGGTTAATATCGCACCACAACAAAATTTTAAAAAGGATTTGATAGGGTCATTTCTTACAAAGAAAAATGCACCAATAGAATTATTCCTAATTGTAACCGTAACAATAATTATATTTGTTCTATTAAAAATATTTAATGTATCAGATCACATGATGGGTGTGTATGGTTTTCGTAATTATAAACTTGTTATTGAATTACTCATAAT
>JAGLPW010000148.1 GCA_023137125.1 Candidatus Cloacimonadota bacterium
TTCGGGGAATTGACCCTTAGATTTTTATCATGCAACATTGGTTATCGATCAATTCGGGGAATTGATCCTTCAGTAGGGACGATTACCCTTAATCGTCCGAATTCTTTTTAATGTTTTTTGCGGGATAGTAACCAGCAAATGATAAACAATAGTCCTGGTACTGCCAATAATTCTATAAAGAGTACAAAATCAGGTTTACCATGAACAAAGAGCATTGTTAAATGAAAACCAATTATGCTGCCTGTGGCAATAATTCCACCAAGTCCTTCTTTCCACCAGGCAATTATTAATCCTACTGTTAAACCGATAGGAAAAAACGCAAAGGCAATTGCATCATCTAATTCAAGTCCAATGCCATCAGAACTAAAAAGGTGTGCTCCAACAAATAAAACAATAAATGTCACAACAAGGTAACTCCAGATCCGGGCAATCCAACGAAGAATAATTACGGTCATGTTTTTTTGGACAACTACATTTTTTTCTTCTTCCATTTGTCCTCCTTATAATATTAATAACTTCATCAAGTTTTGTAATATCAATATATTACGCAAGTTATTTTATATTTTGATATAACTACTTTGTCAACAATCTCCTTGCCAAATATTATACATCAATTTTTTTAAACTTAATTAAATCATTGGAGATCGGATGTTTCATATTATAATAGCTTTACGATATCTTAAAGGAAGAAAAAAGTTCTTCTTCACTTTTTCTAATATGCTGTCTCTTTTAGGAATCGTTATTGGTGTGTTTTCGCTGTTGGTTGTATCTTCGGTGATGAACGGGTTTGACTCTGATATGCGGGATCGTGTGATTGGATCGAAAGCTGAGATCAAGATCCATAAAGAAGACTATTCTCCTATTTCTAATTATAATGAACTTATCGAAGATGTTTTAACCAACAAAAAAGTTGTGGGAGCTGCACCGGTTTGTGATATTGAGCTGATGATACAAAAAAAAAAGGGTCTTTCTTCAACTTTATGTTATGGTATTGATCTGGATAAACAAAAGAATGTTACCGAACTTCTTAATAAGATCGTTGTAGGAACACCTGATAAGGAGAATCTGGATGATGATGGCATTATAATTGGTCTGGATCTTTCTTTAACTCTTAGTGCTACGGTGGGAGAGTATATTCAGCTTACCTCCCCCATAGGAACTCAGCCTTCTCCTTTCGGTTTGCTTCCAAAAAGTAAGAAGTTGAAGGTTGTAGGAATTTATATTTCAGGAATGCCGGAATACGATCGGGTTTATACTTATATTTCTCTCAAGAATTCCCAATATTTTCTTGGATATGGAGATGAAGTTACTCAAATAGAAATTAAATCTATAGATCCAACCCATTCGGCACGGCTTGCAAATGAAATCCAAAATAAGATAAATGGTGATTATATAGTTGAAGATTGGAGTGAATTTGAAGCCAATCTTTTCAATGCGATAAAAATGGAAAAAGCTGTCATGTTCCTCGTCCTTGCACTCATGATATTAATTGCTTCTTTTAACATGAGTGGGAATTTTGTAAAATTAGTTACCGAAAAACGAGTTGAAATCGGAGTCTTGAAATCAATGGGAGCATCGGGTAAGGATGTGGTTAAAATATTTATCAATATTGGTGTAATTATAGGATTCTTAGGAACACTCATCGGCTTGATACTAGCTGTAATTATGCTTTATGCTCAGATGAAATTCCATTTTATTGTTATCCCTGTTCCGGGTTTTCCATTGCAATGGCTTCCGGTTGAGATGCGTTTATTAGATTTTATTCTTGTTCCGGTGGTTGCTATTGTGATAAGTTTGCTTACAACACTTCATCCTGCCGGCAGGACAGTAAGAATCGATCCAATGAAAATAATTAGAAATCAAATCGTATAATTATTGGCAAAATAAAGAAGAAAATCTGCCATAATATTTTCTTAATAATTACCTTTCAAAAATCAAAATAGACACTTAATAAAAAAAAATATTCATAGAAATAACCGTTATTAGTAGGTCTACGAATTTTACAATTCTACTTAATTAATTTCATCTTGACAGTACCGTTAAGTAGCTGAAAATTAGCCATTAAATCAATAGAACTCGAAGATTGACAGATCGTTATCCAGGCTGTTAACCTTATGCACATTAAAGAGTTATGGATCTATATTCGTCCATAACATCATCATGTTGATAAATTCTAATATTTTCAGGAGTCTTAAATGATACTAACCGACAACGCTTTGACCGTGCTTGAAAAGCGCTATTTCCGAAAGGATAATGATGGAAAACTAGTAGAAGATTGGGAAAAAATGATCAGAAGAGTTGCTGTGAACATCAGTAACGGGAATAAAGAAAAAGAGAAATTATATTTTGATCTTCTGGACTCCGGAAAATTTCTACCAAACTCACCAACACTTATGAATGCGGGTCATGATCTGCAACAATTATCAGCCTGTTTTGTCTTACCTTTGGAAGACAGTATGGAGAGCATTTTTGAATCAATAAAAAATGCAGCATTGATTCATAAAAGTGGGGGAGGAACAGGATTTAGTTTTTCCAGACTACGTGAAGCTGATGCCCGTGTGAGAAGTACTAACGGTGTTTCCAGCGGACCGATCTCATTCTTGAAAGTATTCAATTCTGCAACTGATGCAGTGAAACAAGGTGGAACACGGCGTGGTGCAAATATGGCAATATTAACCGTTGATCATCCACAAATTTTGGAATTTATAACTTGCAAAGAGAATACACAGGAACTTACAAACTTCAATCTCAGTGTTGGAATTACAGAGCAATTCATGAAAGCTGTTTATGAAGACAATGAATATGAACTGATCTCACCGCATACAAAAAATGTTATTAAAAAATTAAAAGCACGTGATGTTTTTGATTTGATAGTTAAAATGGCACATCAGAATGGTGAACCGGGTATTATATTCCTGGATAGAATAAACAAACACAATCCTACTCCGCATATTGGTGAGATCGAATCGACTAATCCTTGTGGAGAACAACCGCTTCTTCCAAATGAAGCTTGTAATCTGGGTTCTATGAACTTAGCCGGAATGATTACGAATAATAAAATTGATTGGGAAACTTTGAAAAAAGCAACGAGGGATGCGGTTGATTTTCTGGATAGTGTTATTGATATGTCAAAATTTCCACTTCCCGAAATTGATAAAATGGTAAAATCGAATAGAAAGATCGGGCTTGGTGTGATGGGTTGGGCAGACCTGCTTTTCCTACTTAAAATTCCATATAATAGTGATGAAGCTATTAATTTAGCCGAGCAAGTTATGGAATTTGTAGATTACCATTCTAAGGTCAGATCAATTGAACTGGCTGAAGAAAAAGGTGCCTTTAAGAATTTCAAAGGCAGTATCTATGAGACAAAGAAATTGATCCGTGAAGATTATAAAATGGATTGGAAAGAGCTCAATAAAATAATTGCAAAAAAAGGCATAAGGAATGCAACTACAACTACAATAGCACCAACAGGTACGATAAGCATGATCTGTAATACTTCCGGTGGTGTTGAACCTCAATTTTCTCTGGTTTATGTGAAAAATGTGATGGACGGAAATAAACTTCTATATATAAATCCTCATTTTGAAAAAGCAATTAAAGATGCTGGAATTTATTCTGAAGAATTAATGGAGAGAGTTGCAGATGAAGGCAGTGTAGCACATATCGATGAAATTCCTGAAGAGATAAAAAAGGTATATGTTACTTCCCATGACATCTCACCGAAATGGCATCTTCGTATGCAGGGTGCTTTCCAAAAATATGTAGATAATGCGGTTTCCAAAACTATAAACTTTACTAAAGATGCTACTAAAGAAGAGATAAAAATGGCCTATGAACTTGCCTATGAATTGGGTTGTAAGGGCGTTACTGTTTACCGTGACGGCAGCCGTGAAAATCAAGTTTTAAATGTTGGTAAAGAAATTAAGGAAACTCAAACAAATGGGCATAGAGTTGCACCTCGCGAACGACCGGAGATCACAACCGGAATGACCCAAAAAATTGAAACCGGCTGCGGACATCTTTACGTAACTATAAATTCTGATGAAAAAGGAGCCTGTGAAATTTTCACTCAAATGGGAAAAGTTGGAGGATGCGCTTCTGCTCAACTAGAAGCAATTGCCCGGCTTACATCACTACTGCTTCGTTCTAATGTAAAGGTTAGTGCTATTGCGCGTCAATTGAAGGGAATTCGCTGTCCTTCACCTATGTGGAGTAATGGTGAGATCGTAACTTCTTGTGCCGATAGTATCGCAAAATCATTAGAAGTTTTTCTCACGCTAGATAAAGATACACTTAAAAGCATAAAAAAAATAAATAAAAAAGCATCTAAAAAACCAAAAAAACAATCTAAATCTGCAATGAGGATCTGCCCGGATTGCGGCAGTACAGTGGAACATTCCGAAGGTTGTTTAAAATGTAATTCCTGCGGTTGGTCTAAATGTTAAAATAGGTTCTATTATAAATATCAAAAAAAAATAAAAAAATGGATAGGCAATTTTCCTACCCATTTTTTTTATTGGATATGAGGAATAGATGAAAAAAATAATTATTGGTCTAATAGTTTTCACATTAACACTTTCATCGGCTGCATCTGTTCGCGTAGTTACATATAATGCACTTAATTTTGGTGGGAACGATGTGAATAGACTACCCTTTTTTGAAACAATACTTAATGATATAGATGCAGATCTGTTCCTATTTCAGGAGATCGAGGATGAAATGGGTGGAGAATTATTATTATCTATACTCAATAATGGGACTTCCGATTTTTCCGGATCTGTATATTTGAATGGACCGGATACAAATAATTTCTTAATATATCGGAATTCATTAATTACATTCGCTTCCCAGGATACAATTGGAACAGCTCTTAGAGATATTTCTGAATTTGAATTGATCATTGATGGGAATTTGATTCGTTTTTATAGCTGTCATTTAAAGTCGAGTACAGGTAATGAAGCCCTACGCCTGGCAGAGGTAACGAAACTACGTGACCATTTAAGCCAATTGTCTGAAGGGTCAGAATTTATTATTGCAGGTGATATGAATTTTTATACAAGTTCCGAACCGGCATATCAGAAATTCATTGCCGATGAAACTAATAATATTGGTAGAGCCGAAGATCTTTCTGATCAGGTCGGGAATTGGCACGATAATATTAATTTTGCTATTGTGCACACTCAATCTACACGTGATTCTCAATTTGGTGGTGGAGCCAGTGGTGGACTCGATGATCGGTTTGATTTTATTTTTTCTTCCTATCAAATGAATAATGGAACCGGATTAGAATATATAGATAATACAATTACATCATTTGGAAATGATGGAGAACATTTAAATATGTCAATAAACGACGGAACTAATTCTGTTGTTTCACCGGAGGTTGCAGATGCTTTATATGAAGCTTCAGATCATTTACCGGTTTTTGCAGATTTCAATACTATCACTTCTTCCGAACCTTTGTTAGTAGTTAGGATTCCAAATATTCAAGAAGAATGGCAGCAGGGAACAGAACACATTATAGAGTGGGTGAGTTCTAATTTCAGTGAGAACGTAAAGATCGAGTTGATAGATGAAACTTCTGAAGAGCGGGAAATACTTGCTGCATCTACTGAGAATGATGGTGAGTGGACTTGGGTTATTTCGGAAGATGAAACTTTGGGTGCCTATAAAATTGTGATCTCCGATGCGGATGATGGTGATCCTACTGATGAAAGTAATAACCAATTTTACATAATTGAACCAACAGTAGAATGCACAATATTTGATATTCAATATTCTGAGACAGGACCTTCTCCTTTAGAAGGTGAAGAGGTTATTACATATGGAATTGTTACTGCTGTTTGGGATAACGGATTCTTTTTGCAAGATGGACCTGGTGCCTGGAATGGGATCTTTGTTTATGAATTTGGTATTAATATAGATCAAGGTGCAGAAATTAGCATTAACGCAATAGTTGAAGAATTTTACGATAAGACAGAGTTAAACGACATTATAGAATATACTGTCCTCTCGAGTGGAAATTCACTTCCCCAAGCTGTTTCTCTGCCCACTATAGATGTAAATCAGGAAGATTATGAAGGCGTACTTGTGCAGATCAATAATGCTGAATGTACCGGTTATGATCCTGAATATGGTGAGTGGCTGGTTGATGACGGTTCCGGCGAAATAATGATAAATGATTTAATGTATGCTTTTGTACCGGTTATTGGAGAATTCTACGATATTATTGGGGTTGTTGATTACTCTTTTGGGTCATTTAAAATTGAACCACGGTATTCAAGTGATGTTAGTATTGCTTCATGGATTCAGGAAGATATTGTAAATGTCAATTTCAATTTAAACAATTATCCAAATCCATTCAATCCTACAACCACGATCAGCTTTTCAACTTCTGAACTTACAGAGAATACAGAATTGATAATTTATAATTTGAAAGGGCAAATGACAAAGAGATTAGAAATCAGGAATTTGAAATTAGGGAGTAATGATGTTGTTTGGGATGGGACCGATAATAATGAACAACCGGTTTCTTCAGGAATTTATTTTTACACATTGATCTCTGGAGATCATAAAGTAACCAAGAAAATGCTGTTGCTGAAGTGATCAGGTTCTACGGATAAATTTTCCGTAACCTGGGTTTTGTAGAATTCCTTTTTCTGCATCGAATACTATCTTACCACGAACAACTGTTTTATCTATTGAACAAGCAAACTCTGTGTTATTGAATGGTGAATATTTGCCTTTTGAATGGATTTGCGATTCATCAACCAAATAGGGTTTATTCAGGTTAATAATTGTAAAATCTGCATCAGTTCCAATTTGTAAACTACCTTTTTCAGGGAACAATCCATAACGCTTTGCTGCATTTTCTGAAGTTAATTCTATCATTTTTTTCAGATCAACTTTTTCTTTAAGATAGAATTCTGAGAATAGGTAGGAGATTATGAGTTCCGTTCCCGGAATGCCATTATAAACCTTTAAAAAATCATCAAATTTTTTTCCTTTTTCATAATCACACCCAGCATGATCGGTCGTTACAAAATCAAGTTCTCCTGTTTTTAAACATTTTCTCAAGAAATCTCTGTCCTCATCATGTTTAACAGGTGGTGCTGTTTTAAGTTTTCCTTTTAGAATTGGAAGATCTTTAGATGTAAATTGCAGATAATGAGGGCAGGATTCGAAGGTGACTTCGAATTGTTTTTTGCTTTCCAGGATCAGCTCCGAAGCTTCTTTGCTGCTGATGTGAACAAAGTGAACTTTGTTCTTTTTGCCGAGAGATGAGAGTATGTGTTTCACTGCTTCTACTTCGGCATTAACCGGTCTTGTTTTAACATAATTCTCTGGCAATTTCATTTGTTCATTAGTTAAGATACTCATTGAATTCTTGATGATATTCTCATCTTCGGCATGAAAAGCAAATAGGATTTCTGGAAATTGCTTGAAAACATTTTGAATATCTTTGTAAGAAAGGGCTGCAAATGTTTTCATTCCCGAAATTGTATAAATTTTAAAACCAACAACACCTGCATCCCATAATTCTCGAATCGTTTCCCTATCGAGCGGGATATCATTCTTTCTGACCCCACCCCAAAGAGCAAAATCTATAACTGCTTTAGGTTTGATAACTGCCAGTTTTTTGTTTAAGTTTTCAAGATTTGTTACGGCTGGAATAGAAGTGCAGGGCATATCAATAATAGTAGTTATCCCACCATAGGCCGCAGCTGTAGTGCCGGAAGTGAAGTCCTCACGATCAGTAAATCCAGGATCATTGAAGTGCACATGAGCATCAATGCAACCGGGAATGAGTAATTTTCCATGAAGATCGATAACTTCGATATCTTGTTCTGGTTTTATGTCCTTACCAATTTGTATGATCTTCTCATTAAAAAGTATATCGGAGATATGTGTCTTTTCTCCATCTAAGATAAATGCATTCTTTATAATTATCATCTTAACCTCAAATAAAAGAGAAATTTGCACTTAAATGTTGTCAACTCAATAATAGATTTAGAAATATCTGATAAGTCATTTGACAAAAATTGTAACTCTTTAGAATTAGTATTGTTAAAACTATTAGTAGTAAAATCATATAGTTCTAAAGAAGAGGTATAATGTTTTATAATGAAATTTTAAGTAAAATGCTAAAGGAAGAAAAAAACCCTGTTAATAAAATGTATCTTCATGAAATTTATATTAAATGGAATAAGATTTCAAAGGCAATTGAAGCAAGTAATGGGTCGAATGATGAAATTGTTAAAATGCTCAATATTTTTCGTGATTCAATAACAAACCATAAATACAAATTTAATAAGCTCAATGCAAAAGGGTTTACTGAGGATTCCCCAATCTTTTCTGTAAATTATATTCATGATATTGTCTCGGTAATTATGAAAAGACAGAGTATTGTCAGTCATACAGGTATTTTCTGGGGATGCGGCAATTTCAATATGAATTACGCATTTTCTCCAACCAGTTTCAATACATTAGAAAAAGACCTTCGGTTTGAACAATCTACATCTCCAGAAGTACTTTTATTAGGTCAGAAAGTTGATCTTCATTACCGTGCTTCCGGCAAAAGAAATTTTGAAAAACATATGAGTATTCTTCCTCTAATCGTATTCCATACTTTTAAAATTCTTGGAAATGAAAATATGCTGTATCTAAATCATCTTGCGGGTCTTTCTAAAAATGCATTCAGTAAATCCAGGACTATTATGTTAACTGAGAAATTGGAAAAAGATTTTATCCCCGACCTTGCTCCAACCGATATTGATCATGTATGCATTCTAACAAAAGAAAAAGATAACAACATTTCTTTAGAAGTTGTGGATGAGTTAGAAAAGCTTATTAATGATATATTAATAGAAGAACATACAGTTTCAATAAGTAAATTTAATAACGGCATAATTACAAAGCGGAGATGAAATGAGCAATTCAAAAATTTCAGAATCGATGAGTATAAAACTAGATTCTGTTTTACCGGAATATCCTGAATTTATTGAAGGAATTCGTCGAGCACCTCGTCGTGAGATGGATCTGAAAAAACAAGAAATTGAACTTGCACTTAAAAATGCCTTGCGTTACATTCCCGAAGAGTTTCATGAACAACTTGTACCCGAATTTCTTGATGAACTTATTGAACACGGTCATATTTATGGCTACCGTTTTCGGCCTAATGAAAAAATTTATGGAAAACCAGTAGAGGAATATAAGGGGAAATGTCTGGAAGGGAAATCCTTTCAGGTAATGATAGATAATAATTTGGATTTTGCAACAGCACTTTATCCTTATGAACTTGTTACTTATGGTGAAACAGGTGCTGTTTGTCAGAACTGGATGCAGTACCTTCTCATCAAGAAATATTTAGAAAATCTTACTCACGAAAATACACTTGTAGTAATGAGTGGACATCCTCTTGGTTTATTCAGATCCTCTCCCAATTCTCCACGTGTTATCAATACAAATGGCTTGATGATCGGGGAATTTGACAATCAGGCAGATTTTAACCGTGCGAATGCTCTTGGTGTGGCAAATTATGGTCAGATGACAGCCGGAGGCTGGATGTATATCGGTCCTCAGGGGATCGTGCATGGAACATATAACACGATCCTTATTGCAGGGAGAATGAAGCTTGGTGTTCCTGAAGATGGAGATTTGAGAGGGAAATTATTTGTTTCATCCGGGTTAGGCGGTATGAGTGGCGCACAGCCAAAAGCAGTTGAGATTGCTAATGGAGTCGGTATTTTTGCAGAAGTAGATTTATCCAGAATTGAAACACGTCATGTGCAAGGCTGGGTTGGAGAAATTATAAGTTCTCCCAAAGACACATTTGCAATGGCTGCAGAATATATGAAAAACGAGCAAAGTATTTCCATCGCTTATCATGGGAATATTGTTGATCTCTTAGAATATGCGGTTAAAGAAAATATTCATATTGATCTTCTTTCCGATCAGACTTCCTGTCATGCAGCTTATGAGGGTGGATATTGTCCTCAAGATCTCACTTTTGATGAACGTACAAAAATGCTTTCTGAAAATAGGCAGAAATTCGTAAAACTTGTAGATATTTCATTACAGAAACATTATGAATATGTAAAAATCCTTTCACAGCGTGGAACATATTTCTTTGATTATGGCAATAGCTTTATGAAAGCAGTATACGATGCGGGAGTAACAGAAATTGCTAAGAATGGCAAAAACACTTATGATGGATTTATCTTCCCAAGTTATGTAGAAGATATACTGGGTCCTGAACTTTTTGATTTCGGCTATGGCCCTTTCCGTTGGGTTTGCTTATCCGGAAAGGAAGAAGATCTTATAATTACAGATAATGCAGCAGCTAAAATAATCAAGAATCTTCGTGAAGAGCCACGATATCAAGATATGGATAATTATTTATGGGTTCGTGATGCGATGAAAAATAAGTTGGTTGTTGGAACGCAAGCTCGCATACTTTATCAAGATGCACCGGGTAGACTTGCTATTGCTCTTAAATTTAATGAGATGGTTCGAAATGGCGTGGTGGGACCAATTATGCTTGGGAGAGATCATCATGATACCGGAGGGACTGATTCACCTTATAGAGAAACCTCTAATATTAAAGATGGCTCCAATATTATGGCAGAAATGAGTACTGAATGTTATGCAGGTAATGCAGCAAGGGGAATGAGTATGGTTACATTGCATAACGGTGGTGGAGTTGGAATTGGAAAAGTTTCTAACAGTGGCTTTGGTATGGTGTTAGATGGTAGCGAAAGAGTTGATTTTATTCTCGAGAGAGCTTTCCCATGGGATGTTATGTGTGGAGTAGCTCGACGTGCCTGGGCAAGAAATAAAAATTCTATAGAAACAGCTATCGAGTATAATGAGAACTTTGAGAAAACCGATCATATTACACTTCCTTTTATTCCCAAAAAGGGATTGATCGAGAAAATAGTAACTAAGAAGTTTAAGAAATAATTTAATTCTCCACTTTAAAAAGCCAGGATAGTTTTATTATTTAAAAAAAAATGATGTTGACAAGTTAATCCGCATAACTTTTTTGTCTTCGTGTGATTAGAAATTCTAATACGTGAAAAATTTATCCCATAGTTTTATGGAATTAATTGTGTAGTATTAAAATGATTTCACTTGGGATAAATCCCGCAAAATTAGTAGGAGAAAGAAAAATGAAAAACGGCACAGTAAAATGGTTTAACGAGAAAAAAGGTTTTGGTTTCTTATCATGTGAAGATGGTAACGATTATTTTTGTCATCATTCAAACATTAGTGGTGATGGATTCAAAACACTTAACGAAGGCGAAAAAGTAACTTTTGACGTTGAAGAAAGCGATAAAGGTCCAAGAGCCATAAACGTTACAAGAGTTTAACTCTAAAAATCAAAAAACAGAAAAGCTCGATCATCAGATCGAGCTTTTTTTTTATCCAATTTTTAACTTAATCCTAGTTTATAATTAAATCACTCCCATTCAATAGTTCCGGGTGGTTTGGTTGTTACATCATAGAGTAAGTTTCCAACTCCATCAATCTTCTGTATAAGTTTTGAGAGTCTTCGAAATTCTTTGAAATCCATTTCATAAACACTGGCTGTCATAGCATCTGTAGAGCAAACGGGACGCATCACAAAAGCTTGTCCGTTTTCATTGAATAGTGGTAAACTAACTACTGGCATCTGCCAGATCTGTGGTATATGGTCAGTTTCAGCTCGAAGTAATGCATCAACTTCCCGCAGTTTGTCCAGTGCATCTTTTTGCAAATACAATTTAT
>JAGLPW010000149.1 GCA_023137125.1 Candidatus Cloacimonadota bacterium
TTTTTCCAGTTTGCCAATTTTAGTTGATAAAAGTTCTATCTCTTTTAAGAGTTGTTTTTTGCTCTTATCAGAATTATTCATTTTTTATCTCCTACTAATTCGCAATCCACAACTTGTATTCATACCAATACTCCTAATTCAGAATAAGCTTTATGCTAAAGGAAAATATCTAAGTTCAAAATTTTGTATGCTGTCGCTGCGTAACAAGACGTTTCTGTTTTATGAAAGAGACCTTCACATAACAGTTATGTTCTTTAGTCAAGATCGAAATATAAAATGGTTATGTCAAAGTATTTTTATAATAGTATTATCAGGCTAATCTAATTCTATCCTGAGCTGTTCATCAACAGTAAGATCATCAATATCCATAAAGCTTGTACTGTCGATAAAACCATTTTCAAATTCAATAACAAATGAATATGATATCGAGTCATCTTCGGCAGTTGCTGTTAATCTACTCCAGGCAGAATCACCCACAATTATTGGCTGTTCAATAATGGGGATAAGAATATCTGAATCATCAGTATGATATGCCAGATCGATCACATCGACTGCAGAATTATTTATCAGTTTTACACCGGCATGGGTCGGATCACAATATATTTTGAGTGTTTCTTTAGGCTTGACCTGTAAAGTAGTTTCAGTGAAATATTCCTCAATCGGTATACCATTTATTGCATCCTGCATCATGAATGTTTCACCTTCTAAATGCAGATCAATTTCTATATAATCTTCACCGTAAAACAGAAACTGTTTGCCGGTATTCACGCTAATTGTCATATCGGGGTCGGAAGTTTCCGAACCTTCTAAGATGTAATCGTTTCCTTTGATCGTAAAATAAAGACTGTGGTCTGTACGGTTGATTATTTTTATATCACCTTCTGTTGAGCAGCCAGCCAGAATAATGATCAGTAAAATTGGAATTATTAATTTTTTCATATCTTCTCCTAAAACATAATAAAATCTATATCGTTGTCATCCTGAGCGGAGACAAAAGACAAACACGCTGAAACCAACAAGAACAAACTTATCCTTTTTCATTTTCTCTGCATCTCTGTGTCTTTGTGCCTCTGTGTTGAGCATCTTTACTTCAAATTATAAAATACATCTCTTCCAATAAATCTTGCAGATTCTCCCAACTCTTCTTCAATGCGCAGAAGCTGATTATATTTAGCAATTCTTTCACTTCTACAGATAGAACCTGTTTTTATTTGCCCAGAATTTACAGCAACTGCCAGATCTGCAATAATCGTATCGGAAGTCTCGCCGCTTCTGTGTGAGATCACGGTTGTATAATTATTTGTTTTTGCCAGTTCAATTGTATCCAGTGTTTCTGTAAGTGTTCCTATCTGATTAAGTTTTATTAGAATGGAATTGGCAGCATTTTTTTCAATACCTGTTTGTAGTCTTTCAACATTGGTAACAAAAAGGTCATCACCCATTATCTGTATCTTATCACCTAGTTTTTCTTTCATCAGCTGGAATCCTTTCCAATCATCTTCTGCCAGCCCATCTTCGATAGAAACTATGGGATATTTATCTACAAGTTTAACATAATAATCTACCATTTCTTCAGAGGATAATGCAACGTTTTCTGCAGTGAGATGATATTTCCCATTCTTATAAAATTCGCTTGCTGCAGGATCAAGAGCTATAGAAATATCTATCCCTGGGCGGTAATCGGCAAGCTCAATTGCTTTCACGATAATCTGCAGGGCTTCTTCATTTGATTTCAGGTTCGGAGCAAACCCGCCTTCGTCACCAACGCCGGTAGCATAACCTTGTTTTTGTAAATATTTCTTTAATGTATGAAATACTTCTGCATTCATTTGCAAAGCTTCTTTGAATGTTTTAGCGCCAAGCGGCATGATCATAAATTCCTGCAGATCAACTGTGTTATCGGCATGTTGACCACCATTAAGGATATTAGACATTGGAACAGGAAGCAATTTGGCATTTGATCCGCCAATATATCTGTAAAGTGGCATTCCCTGCTCTTCTGCTGCAGCTCTGGCACAAGCTAATGAAACGCCAAGAATAGCATTTGCGCCAAGCTTTTGTTTATTTGGAGTTCCATCCAGGGCCAACATTGCATTATCTATATCTGCTTGATCGGAAACCTCCATGCCAATAAGTTTTGGTGCTATTATCTGATTTACATTTTCAACTGCTTTTAATACACCTTTTCCAAGGTAACGGGTGGTATCACCATCTCGAAGTTCAACTGCTTCGTGTTCACCTGTAGAAGCTCCGCTGGGAACAGCAGCTCTTCCTCTAATTCCGTTTTCCAGATAAACATCAACTTCAACCGTAGGATTCCCCCTGGAATCGAGAATTTCCCTTCCGTAAATTGCATAAATTTCTGACATATCTATCTCCTTCATAAATAATAAACAATATAGGGAACAAGTCGCCCTATTCCCTATATTCTGTCAAACTTATAAGCTCTATGTTTTTTTTATATGATCAGCTTTTAAATATTTTCTCCAATGATTTAACAGAGCCCAGCATTGCAGATGCTTCATAGGGAACTACAACTGTTTTATCGTTATTCTGCACGATCTGACTAAATGCCTTGATATATTTTACTGCCAATAGATATTGAGCGGGATCAGTTCCTGTTTTTTCTACTGCCGAAGCAACTTTACTAATTGCTTTTGCCTCTGCTTCTGCAACCAAAAATTTGGCTCTTGCCTCACCTTCGGCACGAGCAATATCAGCCTCTTTTTGACCTTCGGCAATCAAGATCTGAGAACGTTTTTCACCTTCGGCTTCCAATATTTTGGCACGGCGATCACGTTCTGCCCGCATCTGTTTTTCCATAGCCATTTTAATTTCCTGTGGAGGATTTATATCTTGAAGTTCCACACGGTTCACCTTCACTCCCCACTTATCTGTTGCCTCATCAAGAATAAGACGCAGCTTGGAATTTATTGTATCTCTGGAAGTAAGTGTTTTATCAAGCTCCATTTCACCTATCACATTACGAAGAGTTGTTTGAGTAAGTTTTTCTATGGCATTAGGAAGATTATTAATTTCGTAGGTTGCCTTTTTGGGATCGGTTACCTGAAAATATAAAAGTGCATCTATCTCGATGGATACATTATCGCTGGTGATCACGTTCTGACGTGGAAAATCATATACCGTTTCACGCAGATCTATTCTGCTTTGAGATTTTATCTGAACATATTTATTTCCCTTCATATCGGTCCTGGAATATCGCCAGTTAATATTACGAGGCTTATCGATTACGGGCCATAGAATATTTAATCCACTTTCTAGTGTTCTGCTGTATTTTCCTAATCTCTCAATGATCATTACTTCTGCCTGTTTTACAATTACCAACCCTTTCGAGATCAATATTATTATCAAAACAGCAAAAACTATTATTACAATTGTCATTTTCCCCCCTTGTTATGGTACTAAATAACTAATTTATGATTCTTCAATTACGGTTACAATTACCTTGTTCCCTTCGATATCATTAACCGTAACTCGTGCATCTTTTGTTATTTCCTTATTATCTTTGGAAACAGCCGCCCACTCCTCTCCGCCGATCTTCACGTAACCTTTTTCATTGGCAGGGATTTGTTGTGTTACTTTTCCGGTTTTACCAACCAGCGCTTTTACGTTTGTTTCTTCATAATCGGCAGAAATCAGCTTCTTGCTGAACTTCCTGCTTAACAAGAAAACAATAAGCGTAATTATCGCAAAAGTGAGAATTTGAAATACCGCTGATGGAATGATAAGAGCTGCAAGTCCGGTAAGAATGGCTCCTACACCAAAACTCAAAAACAAAAATCCGGGTGTAAATATTTCAATGATAATACAAATTATTCCAATTGCTACCCAAATGATCCAGGGATCAAACCATGCTTCCATAAAACACCCCCAATTTTCTTTATTCGTTTTTCTTAATCACGTTGCCATCTTTATCTTTGTAAATTCTTTTAACTTTTCTTCCGTATCCTTTTTTATTGTAGCCATAGTTGGAAATTTTACTCCTTGAAGTTCTAATTCCCAAAACCAGCATCAATTTATGCATAAGAACAAAAATGTAATAACATATAATCAATCCGGCGATCAACAGAATTAAGCTGGCTATTGTTGTTAACAGAAAAATACTCATGCTGCTGCTAAGAGCAGCATTTCCACTAATATTCTTAACTGCAGAGAGCATAATAATGTCAAATTCGGCATTGTGCTTTTGAATATCTTCTTGAATACTTAAACTATCTATCTTTGCCTGAATAACATCGAGCTGACTTCTAAAACTTGTCAATCTATCCGGAGAAACACTTTCGTTAATAAGGTTTTGAATTCGTTTTTTAGCGATCTGATTATTGTTGAGATTTTCTTTAAGATCTGTACTTATCTTAATCATCCCGGCTCGTTGAATGTTTTCATTACTTAAACCAACAATATCTCTCAACTTAATTAATGTTTCGTCAGATATTTCTGTGGGAACTTCCAATACGGTTAGATTATAATTGTTTTTTATTTCTGAATACAAAGTAATGGTGTTTTCTGTTTTGCTGATCTCAGCAAGTAAAGTATTTATCTCTGTTAGATCTTCCACCTGATATTCAAATTTAATTTTATTGTTATTGAACGAATTCTCAAAGACATCGTTGGCGCTACTTAGATCAATTTTTACATCATCTTGAATAAATATTTTATCTAAATTTGATCTTTTAATCCCCAAATATAATGAGAATAAAATTGTTCCTACGATCAAAACAAGCTTCATCTCTTTTCTTATTCTAAACATTGGTGCCTCGCTATTTCTTATTTATTAGTTCCGCTGCATGCCGCAATGCTAACTCAGTATCAGAGCCCGAAAGCATCCTGGCAATTTCAACTCTTCTCTCGTTTTCGTCCAGTATTTTTACTTTAACCTCGGAACTTATACTTCCGCTTATCTTCTCAATGGAAAAATGGCGGTCGCTGTATGAGGCGATCTGGGGTAGATGGCTAATGCATAAAATCTGATGATATTTGCCAATATCATGAATGAATTCCGCCAGAAGTTCTGATGTCTTTCCACCAATCCCCGAATCAATTTCATCAAAAATTATGGTTCTTCTTTCTAGTCTGTCAGAAAGTATCTTCTTTATTGCCAGCAGGAACCTGGAAAGTTCACCACCGGAAGCAGCTATTCTGAATGGTTGAAGTTTAACGCCTTTATTAGCAGAAAAATATATATCAACCGCATCCTTTCCTGTTTCGTTTAATCCACTCAATCTTTCTGTTGATCCAAATGAATTTTCAAGCACATTAAATTTGAATTCAATTTTTGCATCTGGAATAGCAAGTTTATTAATATTGATCACGATCTCTTTTTCAAAATTAATTGCTGCATTTTTTCTTTTAGCAGAAAGTTCTTCTGCCTGTTTGTTGATGTTTTTTAAATCAACCAAGATCTCATCATTTAATTCGACAATTTCTTCTTTCCCGGAAGAGTAAGAATCGATCTGCTGTTGTATGTTACTCCGATACTCCAGAATTCCTTCAATGTTCTGCTTATATTTCACGATGAGGTTGTTAAGTAATGTTAAACGACCCTGGATGTATTCCAGCCGAGATGAGTCCACCTCGATGATATTTTGAACTTCCCTGATACTGTTTATAGAGTTATCAAGGTTCGCTGAGGCATCCTGAAGAAAATTTACTGCTTCTTTTATATTATTATTATCATCCTTAAATTTTGTTAGCTGAGAAATATATGAACTTATTGCATCGTAAACAGAGTTCTCTTTTTCATAAATTTCCTGCTCCAGTTGAGTTGCAATATTCAAAATATCTTCGGCATTCGTTAGTAGGTTTAATTCTGCCTGCAATTTAGAATCCTCTCCGATTACTGGCTCTACTTTTTCTATTTCATCTATCTGATATTGATACAACTTTATCTTCTCGGCAAGTTCACCCTCTGCATTCTGCAATTTTTTTAGTTTTTTTATCTTAATTTCTACTTCTTTATATTTAGAAGTAAACCGCTCTCTTGTTTTGGTTAGCTTCCCGTAAATATCCAATACTTCCAATTGGAAATCAGTATCAAAAAGTTTTTGCTGATCCCGCTGACTATGAAAATCTATGAGTAGAATACGAAATTCTTTTATAATATCTTTAGAAACCCTGCGCCCATTAATAAAGCTTTTGCTTCTAAGGTTTGTTCCTATTTCTTTGGCAAAGAATGCTTCTCCTTCCGAAATATCTATATCGTAATTCTTGAAAAGTTTAATAAGTTTTCTGTTGTTATTATCTATGTCAAATACTGCTTCCAATTTTGCCGGCAAAGAATCATTCATCAGCATTCCAGTATGAATATCGCTTCCAAAAATCAGATTTATTGCACCGACAATTATAGATTTTCCTGCACCGGTTTCGCCTGTAAGAACCTGAAGCCCATTCTCAAATTCCAGGTTAAGCTTCTCAACAATTATAAAATTTTCTACACTTAAACCCTTTATCATCTTCTTCCCATATGCAGTTTTTTTCTTAGGATCTGAAAAAATGTTTTGTTCGTAAGCTTGATAAAGCTGATCTTCTTATTGGAAGCAGTTACTATTATCTCGTCATTATCAATAAGTTCATGGCTGTTCTTTCCATCAAGCTGCAAGACACATTCACTTCCATTTGCACGGAGTTTAAAACTTAATCTATCATCAGAAGCAAAAACCATGGGACGCACGCTTAACACATGAGGATTTAAGGGGGCAACCACAAACGCATCCATCACAGGAGACAAAATGGGGCCACCAGCAGATAAAGAATATGCCGTTGATCCTGTTGGGGTTGATATAATAAGACCGTCACATCTGGTTTCTACAACCAAACGCTTATTTGAATAGAATCTTATATCAATAAGTCTGGGCTCTTTTCCTTTATAAATTACCGCATCATTTAATGCTGAGGAAGTATATATGGTTTTATTATTTCTTTTCAAAACCGTTTTGAGCAGCATTCTTTGCTGAACTTTAAACTTGTTTTTCTTCAAATCATCTATCGATTTTTCAAGTTCGGAAAGTGAGCTTTCTGATAAGAACCCAAGCTTACCAAGATTTATTCCCATTAACGGAATATTGTATTCAAGCGATATCTGGCTTGCCTTGAGGAAAGTACCATCACCGCCAAAAGATAGAATGCAATCAAGTTTATTTTTATCGATGCACTTAATGAAATCCGGAAATAGTTCTTTTTGTTGTGGGAACCTGAAAAAGTGAAGATCTTTATTGTTATGAAATTTCTTGAGCAGATCGAAAATTGGTTTTGTAGTTTTATAATTCGGATTAAAAAAGATCCCAAAATTTTGCATAATTCTTCTCCTTATAACGATTCCAAAATACGCAAATAAGATTCATATCTTGCAACCGGATATGAACCGTTTTCCACCGCTTTTTTTACACCGCACTTTATTTCGTGGGAATGGGAACAATTAAAAAATTTACATTCTTCTGTCAGGGCCGATAACCCCGGAAATATTCCTTTTAGTTTTTCTTTATCTTTCCGATGCAAACCAAATGTTTTAATGCCGGGTGTGTCAACCAAATAACCGCCAAAATCCCATTCTAATAATCTGCTGCGTGTGGTTGTGTGAACACCCTTTCTGTGATAATCGCTAATTTCAGCTGTTCTTAATTTCAATTCTGGTTGCAATTTATTGATCAATGATGATTTTCCAGCACCGGAATGACCAGAGAAAACACTGTCTTTATCTTTCAATAATTCCCTAAGTTCTTTTATGCCTTCACCTGTTTCAACAGAAGTATAAATAACATTAAATCCAAGTTTTTCATAAAATGACCCGATCTGCTTTACATCGTCCAAAGATTCTGCCAGGTCGATCTTGTTTATGCAGATCACGGGCGTGATATTATTGATTTTGGCAGCACAGATGTATCTATCTATAAGACCCAAATTAAGTTGAGGATCCTTATAAGAAGAAGTGATTATCACTTGGTCGATATTCGAAGCAATGATAATTTCTATTTGGAAATCTTTATCGGAAAACCTGGAAAGTGTGTTGGTTCTGGCAACAATTTCTTCTATACGTAAATCACCCGAAACATCAACATTTACATAATCTCCGGCAGTAACAATACTTTTGGTTTCAAAATTTACCTGTTTAAATCTTCCACCCAAAGTACAAATCAATACCTTATCACCGATCTTTACAATACATTTATAATTTGATCTAACTTCCAAAATTCTGCCACGTTCTAATTTCAGATTACGTTTACTGCTAATTTTTCCCTTTTCTATCAACTTTTTTTCAGCGCGTTTTTCTTCCGAAATCACATCATCGGTGAATTGATCAATATCTGTTAATTCAATATTAGAAATTTTGATGTTCTTGCGCTTAAATTTCTTTTTATCTCTTTTCTTGTTCATGCTTTTATCAATGAACCCAAGGCTGATTCTATTTTCTCGGTGATAACGCGTGTATTCACGCAAGGACCTTCAGGTCTTAAATTTAAAACACCATAAACCGGTATGGGGAACACTTCGCGTAATCCTTCTACCAGATCACGATCACAAGCTACAGCAATGATAAACTTAGGTCGGTTCTCAATGATGATCTTCCTTGCTAAAGTGCCACCGGTAGCTATTGCCATTTTTATTTTATATTTTTCGGATATTTCACACAGTTTTGCAATATCGCATTTTCCGCATTTCTCACATTTGGTTATATCGGTGGTTATTCTAATATCGCAATCTATGTGCTGCAGACAATGTGGTAATAATATCAGTAATTCTGAAGGATTAAATTGCTTCTTTATCGCATTGATAAAAGAGTTATTCACGCTTACAAAAGATTCTCTGATTTTTTCTTTCGAAATACCAAGCAATCTTCCTAACAATAGAGTGACAGGATAAATTATTTTGATATATGCTCTTATTGCAAATCTCGCAACCAACAAATTGGTTTCGGTATAGCTTATAAGCAAAACTAAAATCGTTCCTAAGGCAAGTATAAAGAAAAACGCTCTGAGGGCTGTGAGTGATAAGCCAGCCAAAACAATACTGATCTCATGCAATCGGGGAGAGACAAACCACCAAAGAAGTGTAGTTACTACCATCATTAAAAGAAGTGTGATCGTAGATAAGATAAGAAAAAGATTTTTACCTTTTGTGTTTATTTTAAAATCCATTTTCAAATCTTTCCTCTGTTTCAATTCTGGCACCTAAACTAAAAGCATGAGATGTCATTATACTCTTTCCCGCCGGCTGCACTTTTTTAAGCAGAATATTTTTATCCGCCGAAGCTACAATAATTCCATTTTTACTTACATCAATAATACTTCCAGGAGCTTCTTTTGAAATAGTTTCTAGAATTTCAACTTCAATTATTTTTATTCTTTTTTCTCTGAAGGAAGCTGTAATTCCTGGTATTTCTGCCAGCCCTCGAACTTTGTTTCTAATGTTTTCTGCTGTGTCTTTCCAATTAACAAGAAAATCATCTTTTATTAATTTTTGACTGAAAGTAGTTTTTGTATGATCTTGTTTATTAGTAATTAATCCATTTTGCTCAATATCTTTTAGAACATTAATAATATCTTGAGCTCCACCTTCTGATAATTTTTTATAAAGCGATGTGTAACAATCGTTTTCTGTTATTTCTATCTTATTTTGTGAAATAATAGGACCGGCATCCATCTTGGCAACAATTTTAAATATCGTATTTCCGGTAATTGTGTCACCATTAAAAAGGGCATAATTAATAGGGGCAGAACCTCTGTATTTAGGTAATAATGAAGGATGTAGATTGATACAGCCAAAGTTGGGCAGCAATCTCAAATATTTATTAAGATAACCTCCGTAAGCTACCGTAATAATAATATCCGGTGCGATCTCTAATATTTTATTTATTGTTTCAAGTGAATTTACATCTTCTGGCTGGATGACAGGAATTTTTAATTGTTGCGCTGCCAGTTTAACCGCCGTAGGCTGTAGTTTTCTTTTTCTACCTTTAGGACGATCGGGTTGCGTAATACAAAGTTGTGGTTTAAATCTGGTTTCTGCTAACGCATCTAGTGTGGGAACCGCAAAATCAGGCGTTCCCAAAAATACTATTTTTTCTATTTTCATATAAAAAGTTATAACGGTAATTCGCCAATGTTTCTACCGCTTTGGTCGGTGGTTCTTTGAAGATCATGCAGCTTTTTCTTTAGGAACATACGTTTTAGTTTAGGAATCTTATCAATGAATAAAATACCGTCGAGATGATCGAATTCATGTTGCAAAGCTCTTGCAAATAGTCCATCGGCTTCATAACGAACTTTTTTACCTTTTTCGTTCAATGCTTCAATAATAACACTTTCGGCACGCTGCACAGGTTCAAAAATATTGGGTACGCTCAAACATCCTTCTTCCGATTCTACATCTCCATGGAATTCTTTGAATTCAGGATTTACCAGAACCAGCGGATTTTTCTTACCATCATCGTTAAACCAGAATGGGTCTACAACAAAAATACGAAGTGATCTACCAACTTGTGGAGCTGCCAGACCTACTCCGTCTTTTTCATACATTGTAAAAACGAGATCCGCAATGAAGTTGTTAACATCATCTGTAAATTCAGTTACGGGTTTTGCAACTTCACGCAGGGTTTTGTCACCGTATAATCTAATGTGTAAATTATTTGGCTTTCGGCTTTTCATTGTCTATTACACCCGCAATAGCCGATCTTACAAATTCGATCTTTGTACCAGTTGTATCATCTACACGTAATACAACAGTGTTTTTATCTTTTTTAATGTTCACGATCTTTCCAACGATTCCTGCATTTGTAGTAACTTCATCATTGATCTTTAAATTGTCTATAAGACCTTGATGGTCTTTCTGTTTCTTACGCTGAGGACGGATTATTAAAAAATAGAGTATCACAAACATTAGGATAAATGGAAAGAATTGTGCAATCATACTAGGTTTTGCTGCTCCTTCTACTACTTGTGTTCCCGCTTGTAAAATAATACTAAACATAATTTATCTCCTTTTATTTATTTTATAAATTTCGGAATCAACCGAATTACAATTTGTAAAACCACATTGGCATAAATCCCCGCCATAATATCATCTGCCATCACGCCCCAACCTTTGTGTAATTTTTGTAAAACATTAACCGGCTCAGGCTTAAGAATATCAAATATTCTAAATAAAACAAACGCTGCAGCTATCACTACCAATGTTTTGGGTAGGTATAAAACAGCGATAAAATAACCCCAAAATTCATCCAAGACAATCTTGCTGTTATCGTGTCCCAATCTTTCTTCTGCTTTTGAAATGAAAACAGTAGAAATGATACTGCCAACAAGAATTACTATCAATGCTAAACTAGAGTTCTGCCAGCTGCCAAACCACTGGTCTGGTAGCGCAAAATATACAATTGCGGCAAAAAGTGTTCCTGCTGTTCCGGGAGCCTTGGGGAAGTAGCCGATCCCAAACAGGGTTGATATATATTCAGAAAATTTATTCATTATTCTTCTATAAGTATTTCGACGTAAGTTTCTTGCATTAACTCTTTTATCCAGTTTCCGTATAATTCAATTTCTTTTTGGGAAGTTACCATCTCTTTTAGTCTATCAAAGATCTCAGTATATCTGTATTCTCTTTCGGGGATTTTATTTAGAATTGAAAATATATAGAAATTTTCCTGCTCTCTAACTAATCCTGTATTTTCTCCTACTTCTAAATTTTCCAAATGTTTTTTGAACATTTCTGGAAAGGTATCTTTTGTGAATTCTCCAATAATTCCACCTTTCACTGCTGATTCTTCATCTTCTGAATATGTATTAGCCAGTTCAGTAAAATCTTCTCCATCTTTAAGTTTTAGTAATACTCCTTCCATTAATTGAATATTGGCTTGAACATCATCTTCGTTCGCTTCTACAATTTTAAGAATATGACTTGCATTAACCTCATTTCCTTTTTTTTCTAATACTTTTATTATGTGATATCCAAATTGAGTTTCGATAACCTCACTTATCTCACCGGGCATCAAAGCAAAAGCAGCATCTTCAAATGGTTTAACCATCATTCCTTTTCCAAAAAAACCCAGGTTTCCACCATTTGCCCCGGAAGGACCGTCGCTATATTCTTTTGCCAATTCAGCAAAATCGGCACCCTCATTCAATTTATCACGAATTTTATTTATTTCTACCAGAACCTTGTCCTTAGTATCATCTCCTGCTTTAATAAAACGCACGATCATTCCAATTTGGAACATTTCAGGACGATTAGGAATTTCAACTAAATTTTCTTTATAATATTCTTCAACCTCACTTTCAGTAATGTGGATTTTACTCTTAATATTATGCTGAATAATTTGCGATTTTAATTGTTCTTCTGTCATCATTTCTATGTAATAATCTTTTAGATCAGGAACAGAAAGACCTGCCATCTTTAGTTCTTTTTTAAATTCTAACTCACTTGGAAATTGAGATGCAACTTGTTTTATTTGTTTTTCCGCCATCTCTCTTATAATCTGTTCATCAATTTCATACTCTTCTTCTTTTGCTTTTTGGATGATAAGTTTAGCTTCTATCATATCGTTCAAAACATCAAATTTAGTAATATTCTCCATAGCCATACCGGAAGCACTCAATTGCTGCATTCTTTTTTCCAGATCACTTCTTAATATTATTTCTCTTCCAACTTTTGCAATTATTTTATCTGCTATCTCTGCAGATAATGAAACCAAGATAAGTATAGTGATAATTATTAATAATAATCTTTTCATTAATTCTCCTATTATATTGAAATCGTAATTTCAGATTTATTTTTAAGTTCATTTATTAAACTATTATAAACTTCTTCTTTCTTCTTTTTGGTTACGGTTTTTCTAATTTCATCTTTAACTTCTAAAAAAGTTTTATTCGCATAAACTGTTCTTGTATCATAAAACCTTAACACATAAAAACCTTTGTTGGTTTCAACACTTTTGTAATAATGTTTCTGCAGGGAAGTAAGGGCATTCCAAATATTTTCATGTACGTTCTTTTTTGAAAGAAATCCTATGTATCCTCCATTTTTTCCGGCTGGTTCTTCTGAATATTCAATAGCAGCTTCTTTGAAGGATGTACTTTTTATTGCATCGAGTATTCCCTTCAAATTTGCTTCATCCTTAGTAAAGATTCTTTGCACTTTATATTCTTTGTGGCTTATTTGATATTCACTTTTATGAATCTTATAATAATTAAACAACTCATCTTCTGATATTGTAACGTTTGCAAGTTTGGTAGCAATAAGAGCATTAGCTTTAATGTTGATCCCTGCAGATTTAATTCTCTCTTTTATTTTAAAAGATTGGGAAATTTCCAATGCATCAGCTTCTTGAGCTAATAAAGTAAGCTGAACCCAATCCTGGATAAATTCTTTTTTCTTTTCAACTGTGAGAATATCCCATTCACTATCAGAAAAATTAGCTTTAAATTCATCCATTGTAAGTTTAATTTCATTTACTTGAGCTACAATATTTTCATCTTCTGTTTGAACACAAGAAAACAATGTAACAACAAAGATAAGAATTAATAATCTTTTCATGTTTTACCTCAGGTTAATCTTCTATATAGGGTGGAGTAAATGTTATTCTTATTTCTGGTTCTATATCAAATTCTGTATGAATAAAGTTATCATTAACATTTAATGATCTTATTACAATTCCATTGTTATCATATTCACCGGAAATATAATATTGAATAACTTTCGTAATATCAATAATAATATGCTCACTCTGTAAAGTATCAGTTGAACTGCTTATGTATAGATCTTCAATATCTTCAAATGATAATAATGGAATTTCCGGTAGATCTATATTTATAGTGTCAACTGTAACAATGTATGGACTCAAATAAATCGAGCCATCAATAGGATATGCATTAGTTCCATCATTATTTAAAATCAGTTCGGCTTTATTTATTGTTACTCTCTGCAGAAAAAGTGTTGTATCTGCATTTTCTATTACATAATCATCTGGAAGAATATTAGTAAATGTAGATTCAAGAATATCGAATTTTGTGTATATATTTATGGGTTGAATATTCGATATTTTTAATTCATTTTCAAATTTTAAATAATTATTATCAATTTCATAGATCATACAGTCATAACAAGTTTCAATAGTTTCTGTAATTAATGTATCTTCTTGAGTTTCTCGGTATTCAAAAGTTAATATTGGGTTCTCGTCATTTGAGTATTCAGAAGCATATATTTCCATAAAGCCATCCGTATCGGAATAAATAACCAAACCTGAATTAACATCTTCATTTATCCAATCTGTTAAAATATTTGTATTTAATGTAATATTAATAGAATCTTCATCGCATTCAACTTCATATTCTTCCGGTAATAGATCTATATAATCAGTCTCGCTAAAATGCTCACCATTATTCCAATCTGTAGAATCTGAAGCAACCCACCATGTAGCATTTTCATACCATTTGATGTCGTTTATTCTAGCAAGCTTAAGGGTTGTATTATCTACAACATCAAAATTATTACGATTTTTAATTTCTAAACTTATATTAACGCTTGTTATTTCGAAAGATGTATCTGGTAAACTTGTAAAACGTAATAAACTGTAAGATGTTTCTTCATTATATTTCCCCAAAACCATTGTATTTGAATTACTGTATGCACAGCTATCTTCATAACTGTAGATTTTAGTAAAATAATTATGATCTATTGTAATATTCAATGGAGTGTGTTCACCCGATCCACCCGATCCAACAATATTATCTTTTTGTGTACAGCTTATCACAATTAATGAAATAATCATGATGATTCCAATGGTTCTAATTCCTATATTCATTTATACTCCTTTTTTATTATAAAATATTAGTAGTCCTAGTAGGTGTCGTGTATATGGTGATAACTCCATATTTGACTACCTAACTTTTTATATTTCAATAAAATATACTTTTTCTTTCTCCGTGGATAACTTGTGTTTATTATGTTTGTAGAATTTGAGTTATCAACAATTTTAATTTCTAATTTTCTAAAGATCAATCTATAAACATCCATAAACATAATTCCATGTGCATATGTGCATAACTATCTTTTTATATCCTTAATGAGCTTTTCTATCTGGATTCTGAGTTCACGATCTTCCTTAAATTGCTTTTCAATAGTTTTTTTAGCATGAAGCACTGTAGTGTGATCTTTTCTATGATAATATTGTGCAATTTCTTTTAATGATAATTGTGTTATTAACAGGTTGGAAAGATACATTGCTATCTGTCTCGGAAAAGCAATGTTCTTCTTTCTGGTTTTATCAAATATCTGAGCAGGACTAATATTGTAAGCATCGCAAACTTTTTGCATAATTGTTTCCAGATTTACATCTTTAATTTTATCTGAGATCATATCGATAAGGATTTCACTGATATCATCAACCGTAATATCTTCTGTGTTCAAATTATTGTAAGAAGCAAAAGCAAGAATGCGAATAAGAGAACCTTCTAACGCGCGCACGTTACTATATATATGTTCGGCAATAAATTCTATAACCTCATCCCTAAGCCAGATCTCTTCAAATTCAGCTTTCTTCTTAAGAATGGCAACACGAGTTTCAAAATCCGGACTTTTAAGATCTGCCAGAAGTCCCCATTCAAATCTTGTAACAAGTCTTTTTTCCAGTTCTGGAATATCCTTGGGCGGCCTGTCACTTGTTAGTACGATCTGCTTTTTCTTTTCATAAAGAGCATTAAATGTGTGAAAAAATTCTTCCTGGGTTCCCTCTTTTTTAGAAAGGAAATGAATATCATCTATTAGTAGTACATCAATATTGCGGAATTTGTTTCGAAAAGCTGGCATGGAATTATTTCTAATATTATCTATCATCTCATTAGTGAATTCTTCTGTAGTTATGTAAAAAACTTTTTTATCTTCCAATTCATCCATCACAAAATTCCCAACAGCCTGCATGAGATGTGTCTTTCCCATCCCGGATTCACCATAAATAAAAAGTGGATTGTAGGTTGTGCCGGGTGATTCGGCAACCGCCAAAGAAGCTGAATGGGCAAATCTATTATTTGTTCCAATTACGAACTCATTGAAATTATAATTTTTATTTAGTTTTGTTTGGTAAGTGGCAATATCTTTAGACTGTGGATTAATAACAAATTTCTTTTCTGGTCTTGCAGGATTAATTCCCGTGAAACGGATATTGTATTTATTTTTAAATAAGTTAAAACAAATTTCAGAAACCAATTCACTGTAATTTGAATTTAGATAATCAGCAATAAATTGAGTTGGAACTTTGACTGAAAGTTTGTTATTATCCAGCTCTATAACTTCTGTTTCACTAAACCATGTATTAAAGCCTTGTTCGCTAATATTTTCCCGAAGTGTATCAAGGACCCCAGACCAAAGTTCTTCATAATTATTCATAAAACATCCTTAAATCCTTTTTATAATTACCGATCAAAGAAAAACACATGTTTTTTATACACAACTTATGCACAAAGTTTTCCGCCAAAGCTAACACATTGTTGTTTAGGTAATTAAACCCAATAAAATTTTGAAAACGGAAACTTATACACATCCCAAAATTTCACGTAAACTATCTCTATCACTAATTAGACAACGAAAATGAAAACAAAAGTTTATTTGTCAAGCCCAGAAAAAAATTTAACTTTGGTGGATAATCTATCGTTCAAGACATCTAATTAATTGTGAAATAAACAGATACAGAACAATATTTAAGTAAAAGTTATACACAATTAATTTCTTCAACTCCATGTTTTGTATGTAATTAACATTTTTTTGTGGATAACTAATGATCCGGTTTATTAACAATAACCATTAATCACACGTGAACGCTGATTAATACAGATAAGGAGCTTCATGCTAAATTTCTTTTATTTTCTTAACAAAATATTGAAAAATAATATTTTGAATTGTATAATTGCCGATGTTGATAAATTTAGAAATGGATTCGAGGATTTCTTAAATTATTTGACAAAGAAATCTACTTTTAAGCTATTGGAAATGCTTAATAATCTAAGTAGATAGAGGATTGAATGAAATTTGAAAAAGAAATGAAGTTAATAAAGAAAGGTGTCGAGGAAATTATCTCTGAAAAAGAGCTAATAGCGAAATTAGAAAAATCTAAAAAATCAGGTAAACCGCTTCGTATTAAATATGGAATTGATCCGACAGGTTATGATGTACATATTGGGCATCTGGTTCCGATCAGGAAAATGCGTGAGTTCCAGGATATGGGGCATACCGGAGTAATAATAATTGGTGATTTCACGGCTCAGATAGGTGATCCGACCGGAAAGGATGAATCACGCCCACCACTTACAAAAGAAGAAATCTTGAATAATGCAGAAAAATATATGGAACAACTCTATACTGTTCTGAATAAGGATAAAACAGAAGTTCGCTGGCAGACCGAATGGTTCGGTGATATGAAAATGTCTGACGTACTACAGTTAATGGGAAAATTTACACTCGCACAATTCATGGCACACGACACATTCCGCAAACGCTACGAAAACGGGTTGAGTCTGGGAATGCACGAACTTATGTATCCAATACTTCAAAGTTACGATTCTGTTGCAATTGAAGCCGATGTGGAACTTGGTGCTACCGAACAGAAATTTAATATTTTGGCTGGACGTGATATGCAGAAATACTTTGGTCAACCGCAGCAAATTGCAATTCTTTCTCCAATTTTAATGGGAACGGACGGTAAAGAAAAGATGAGCAAATCACTCAATAATTATATCGCCGTGTTCGATTCTCCCAAAGAAAAATATGGAAAAACTATGTCGATTCCGGATGAGCTGATCATTAATTATTTTAATTATGCTACAAGGGTTGCACCGGAAGAGATAGAAAAAATTGAGAAGCAGCTTGCAAATGATGAGATAAATCCAAAGATTATTAAACAGCGTTTAGCTCGTGAAATTGTTACATTATATCACGGAGATGAAGTTGCTAAACTAGCAGAAGAAGAATTTAATCTTATCTTTAAGAAAAAAGATATTCCTGATGATATTCCGGAATTTAAAATATCAGGATCAATGAAAATAATTGATATTCTTGCAAAAAGCAAAACTTGTGCGTCCGGTGGTGAAGCCAGGCGTATGATCAAGCAGAATGCTGTGACAATTGACGGCAAAAAGGTCACAGACATATTTTATGAGATTGCAGATGAATGCGTGATAAAAGTAGGAAAACGCAGATTTGTGAAAGTTGTAAAGTAACACGATCATCTTGATCGTGAGAAGATTTAATAAAAAATAATTAAGAGGAAATAATGGATATAATATTTCGATTATTAATACAGATTCCAATATTACTTGTTACACTAACAATACATGAATTCAGTCATGGTTATGTGGCATATCTGCTTGGTGACGATACAGCAAAACGTGCCGGCAGGCTTACTTTGAATCCGATCTCTCACATAGATCCGATAGGACTTCTAATGTTGTTTATTGTTCGTATCGGTTGGGCAAAACCTGTTCCAGTAAATCCCTATAATTTCAAAAATCAAAAGAGAGATATGGCAATTACTGCAGCAGCCGGACCCGCTTCCAACTTTGTAATGGCTATCATTCTTTCGGTAGTTTACAACCTGCTGAATACAACAAACCTGAATATGGATTTAATAATTGTACAGATTTTCATTTTTATGTTACAATATGCAATATTGATAAACCTGGCATTAGGCATTTTTAACCTGATCCCCATTCCACCAATGGACGGATCTAAGATCATAGGTGGTTTTTTATCGGATGAAGCTTATTACAAATACACCGCACAAGAGAGAAAAGGTGCTCAAATATTAATGATAATTTTTGCAATATCATTTGTTTTTAGACTTAATCTTATCGGTGCAATAATTATGCCGCCGTTGAATTTTTTCTTAAAGCTTTTAATTGGGATATCTTATTAAAAAAATAGATGGAGATAAATTATGAATTTACAAGAAGTAAAAAACATTATCGATGAAAATCAGATCAGAACATTAGATTTGAAATATTCCGACCTGGCAGGAAACTGGTATCATATTTCTTGCCCGGCAAGAAAACTAGAGTACGTTCTGAAGAATGGGATACCATTTGACGGCTCAAGCATTCCCGGAATGAAATCGGTAGAATCTGGAGATATGATACTTATTCCGGATATAACAACCGCTATAGTAGATCCGTTCACTTATCATCCAACTCTGCGAATGCTCTCTTATATTTGTGATGCAGATACGCGAATTGGAGTGAAAAAAGATCCGCGAAGTCTGGCTAAAAGAGCACAGAAATATCTGGAAAGCACAGGCATAGCAGACGAATCTTACTGGATCCCCGAATTTGAATTTTATCTCTTTAACGAGGCAATAATTAACAATGGCAAATTTGCAGCTGGTTACAAATTTACTTCCGCAGAGAATAAGAATGATCTTCCAGGCGGCTATAAAGATGTGGATGGAACTGCCGTTGCCAACAGAAAAGGTTATCACATTGATGTTCCATTCGATAAATATGCAGACGTGCGTGAAGAGATGGTGCAGCTTATCGAAGATATTGGCTGTCCAATAAGATATCATCATCATGAAGTAGGATTATCTTCCCAACAGGAAATAGAAACAGAACTTCTGGAATTTGGATTGATCACCGATAAGATGATGTACATAAAAGACATTATTCACAACTGTGCATTAGAAAATGAACTTACTGCCACCTTCATGCCGAAACCAATTTATCAAGAAGCAGGAAGCGGAATGCACTTCCATATTCAACTAAGAAAAAAAGGTGAAAATATCTTCTTTAAAAAAGGAAATTTTGCAGATCTGAGCGATGATGCTCTATATTTCATTGGCGGAATATTGAAACACGGGCGCTCTCTTACTGCCTTCACAAATCCTAGTACAAATTCATACAAACGCTTACTTCCCGGATTTGAAGCACCTGTGCAACTCTTTTTCGGACTTGCCAACCGTAGTGCTGCGATAAGAATTCCAAAATATGCAACAAGCAAGGAAATGAAACGAATTGAATTCCGAACTGGCGATGGAACCTGTAATTATTATTTGGCAATGAGCGCTTTATTGATGGCAGGATTGGACGGGATCAAAAATAAAATTATGCCAACTCCGGAGAACGGTTACGGTCCTTTTGATGATAATGTGTTTAAGTGGAGTGAAGAACAGCAGGCAAAGCTGCACTCAATTCCAACTAACCTGGAAGATGCCCTGGAAGCATTGAAAGAAGATCACGATTATCTACTAGATGGAGAGGTATTTAATAAAGAACTTATCGATACTTGGATAATTGAAAAAATGAAAGAGGTGGTTGCTGTGAATAACAGACCGCATCCATTTGAGATGAATCTTTATTATAGTTTGTAAAATAATTCACCACGGAGTTCACAGAGAGCACAGAGAAAAAGAGTAAAATAAATATTAAGATTCGACGGGTATCGGACCTTTTATTTTTTTTGCATATAACAAACGTAAAACTATCTTGAACTTCTTTTGTAAGATATTCCCAGGGCTGCCGGATCGCTGCTTTTTCCAATTGAGAAAAGAAGAACTATTACGGTTACAACGTAAGGAAGCATTATGAAAACCTGAGAAGGTAATCCTAAGCCAAGAGTTTGTAATCTAAATTGCAATGCTTCTGCGGCGCCAACCAGAAGAGCTGCAAAAAGTACTCCAAAAGGATGTCTGCGACCCAAAATAACTACCACAAGAGCAATAAATCCTTTTCCTGAAGTGATGTTCTCCATAAAAAATCCCAGCAAAGCCAGAGTAAGATATGCGCCGCCCAATCCTCCTAAGCAGCCGTTGATAATAGCAGTAACATATCTTGTTCTCTTAACATTTAAACCCACAGTATCGGCAGCTTTTGGATGCTCTCCGATAGAATCGATATTTGTACCCCATACAGTTTTATAAAGAATTATGTAGGAAACGAAACATGCGAAAACTGTAAAATAAACAAAAATATCCTGATTAAACAGCACATCTCCCACAATTGGTATATCACTAAGAAGAGGGATCTTTATCGGCTTAACTACAGGACATTGAGGTACGGTGGTTGTTCTTCCAAAGTAAGCAAGAAAAAGAAAACTGGTTAATCCTAAGGAGAAGAAGTTTAAGGCGATACCAACGATGGTTTGATTAACATAACATTTAAAACTCATATAGGCGTGGATCATACTAATAAGCAAGCCGCCCAAACAACCGCAAATAACTCCGATTAGAATATTTTGTGTTATAAAGGCAGCCATGAAACTGAAAAATGCCCCGCTGAGCATTATTCCTTCCAGGCCTATGTTTAAGACACCGCTTCTTTCTGAAAATGTCTCACCCAATCCGGCCAGTGTAAGCGGCACTGCCATCCTGATAGATGCAGCAAAAAGTGTAACAATAAAATAAAGCGTAGTGCCGGCTTCAGCCATTATTTTATCCTCATTTTCTTTAATATACCAGAGAACATGATATTTTTACTTAGAGCCAACAGAACAATAACTCCCATTAAAACAGATGTAATTGAGGTTGGAATGCCGGCCTGTCTTTGCATGGAATTTGCTCCAACTTGCAGAGCAGATAGTCCTATTGCAGAAATGATCACCCCCAGAGGATGGTTTCTTCCCATTAACGCTACTATAATTGCAATATAGCCATAACCCGGAGAAATTCCTTCCAGCAAACGATGATGAACACCGGCAATTTCACTTACCCCCGCTAATCCTGCCAAACCACCACTAATAAGGGAAGCAAGTACAATATTTTTATAAACGGATATTCCCGAGCAAGTTCCAGCTCTTTTATTGAAACCAACTACTCGCAGCTCATATCCAATTGTTGTCTTTTTCATAATAATATAAATTAGAACAGCACTAACAATGGCAAGAATGAAACCTCCGTGTAACCTTGTGGGATAGAGCAGAAGCGGGAAAGAGAGACTTTTAGGCATAACTGACGAATATGGCAGGGCAGACTCTGTATTTTTCAACACAGTTCTAACCAATATTCCTACAATATTTATAGCGATATAATTGAACATGATAGTAGTAATTATTTCGGAAACTCCATATTTAGCTTTTAAAAAACCTGGTATTACCGCCCAGATGCCTCCCAGAAGAAAACCTGCAGTAATGGCAATAGTAATATGTAGCACGGCTGGCATTGGTGGAAGAAAAACTCCAACACAGGTTATTGCTATTGCCCCCATATAAAGCTGACCTTCTGCACCGATATTGAAAAAGCCGGTACTAAAAGCAACTGAAACACCCAATCCTGCCAGAATCAATGGTGTGGCCCTAACCATGATCTCTGCAAAACCATGTAGAGACCCAAAAATTCCATAAAAGAAACTTCGCAATGCCATTCCTGGATCGTATTTCGCAACTATTATAAGTACCGCAGCTAGCAGGAAAGTAATGATAATAATAATTAAAGTCGAAACTAATTCTTTTGTATATTTCATGAATTAACTGTCTCCCCAATATGTCCCGCCATCATTAATCCTATTTCATTGAGATTGAGATCGGTTCCATTAGTAACTATACCAACAATTCTACCCTCAAATATTACGGCAATGCGATCACAAATACTTACAATCTCTTCCAGATCTGCTGAAATAAGCAGAATGCTTAAGTTTTCATTACATTTATCTATCAGAGTCTGACGGACGAATTCAGTAGCACCAATATCAAGACCCCTGGTTGGTTGACAAGCCAACACAACCGAAGGACCTGCAGCAAGTTCACGAGCTATAATGGCTTTTTGTTGATTTCCACCGGAAAGAAGACGTATCGGAGTATTTATTCCAGGAGTTTTAATATTGTAATCTTTTATTCTCTGTTCTGTCTTCTCTCTAACCACTTTATAATTTATAATACAATTTTTCGAGAAAGGTTCTTGATCATAATCTTTTAATATCATATTCTCAGAAACATCCATATCCAACACAAGCCCTTCATATTGCCGATCATCTGTTATATAAGCAAGACCTGCTTTCTTTCTTGTTTTAAAGTTGGACTTATTGATGTTCTTGCCTGCTAATATAATCGTTCCTGAATCTAACTTACAGATTCCCGTTATTACTTCTGCTAATTCTTTCTGCCCATTTCCATCAACTCCAGCTATTCCAAAGATCTCTCCCTTTTTAACCTGAAAAGAAATATCTACAAGAGCCTTAAGGTTTCTGCTTTTGAAACTAACATTCTCAAGAACAAGTCCATATTCTTTACTCTCATTTGTTTTTTCTCTAGTGGAAAAAGTTTTTAGCGATCTGCCTATCATGTAATTTGATAGTTCATTTTCATTAGTTTCAGATGTATTAACCGTTGCAACGTTTTTGCCATCTTTAAGGATAGTAACCTTGTCTGTTATTTTCATAACTTCCGGTATTCTATGTGTAATTATTATTACTGAATGTCCTTCGTTTTTCAATTTTTTTAGAATAGTAAAAAAATTGTCTGTTTCCTGAGGCGTAAGAACGGCTGTGGGTTCATCTAAAATAAGTAATTCTGCATTACGATATAAAGATTTTAGGATTTCAACCCTTTGCCTGGCACCTACCGATAATCTGGATATCAACTCATTAGGATCGACATGAAGACCGTATTTCTTTGAAAGTTCTGATATATCTTTAATAACTTTTTTTTTATTATAAAAGGGATATCCTTTATTCTTAAGACCTAAAGTTATATTTTGTGCAACAGATAAAGTTGGAACCAGCATAAAATGTTGATGCACCATTCCAATTCCGCTTTCAATAGCATCTCGTGGAGATTTGAATGATACCTCTTTACCTTTCCAGGTTATAATCCCACTGTCTTTGATGTATATTCCATAAAGGATGTTCATCAAGGTAGTTTTCCCGGCTCCATTTTCTCCTAAAAGAGCATGTATTTCACCTTTTTCAATAGTAAGATTAACATTGTCATTTGCAACAACTCCAGGGAATCCCTTATAGATATCCTTCATTATTAAATCAGGCATTTAATAATTCCAATAAAAAAAGGGTGGGACAAAGCCCACCCAACAGATTTTATATTGTTCTTTCTTCTATTGAAGGAACAACAAGTGTACCGTCTATTATTTGTTGTTGCAAATCAGCGATCTTAGTTTTAACTTCTTCCGGAATTCTAGTATCCAATTCATGATAAGGAGCTATATCAATACAGCCATCGCTGGTTCCAAGTTCAATGATCTCACCCTTGAATGTTCCTTCCTTCACATGAGTTGCAGCAGCCAGAACCAAGGCTGGAACATTATAAATTGTGCTTGATAGAATAGTGTTTGGTGCCAGGAAATTCTGATCATATGAATCACCGGTAGCAAAAAGCCCTTTTTCTTCAGCAGCCTTGATAGCTCCTGTTCCGGCCTGATTTGCACAGTGAGACAGAACATCAGCACCTTTATCGATCATCGCCATTGTAGCTTCTTTACCTTTAGCAACGTCAGTAAAAGTACCTACGTAAACGTCATAAACAATAATATCAGGATTTACAGATTTGGCGCCTAGTTTATAAGCTTCCAGAACCTGTACAATAGAAGGCTGTTCAACACCTCCGATAATTCCCAATTTGCCGGTTGTAGACATTTCAGCAGCCAGAACACCCATTAAATATCCAGCTTCTTTACAAGCCATTCTATACGATGCAACATTATCTGAGTAAGCATTTGATTCAATTGCCACAAATTTTGTATCTGGATATCTTTCTCCCACTCTCACAGCCGGATCTCCAAACTCAAATCCATGACCGATGATCAGATCATAACCTTGAGAAGCGTAATCGATGTAACCTGCTTCAATATCTGCTACAGCTACATTTTCCGTATAGCCAGTCTCGAATCCGAGTTTCTCGCTAATATCCAATAATCCTTGATAGGCTGCTGCATTCCATCCGCCATCATTAACTGGTCCCGATGTAAGCATTGCAACTTTAAAGACACCTTCTTTTGCCGGTGCTTCTTTTTTTGCACAAGCTGCAAAAAGAAATGCAACTATCAAAATAATTACTAATAATCTTTTAAACATATAACTCCTCCTTTTTTGTTTCGGTTGTATCAATCTTCAACCTGTTTGTTAAAATTTTCTACACTAAATTTATAATTAGAATCAGAATAAATGACTTTTTTACATGTTTTTTGAGCTTTATCAAATATTTCAGATTCATTGATTCCTTTTAATTTTCCGTCTTCATAAACTACTTTTCCATTAATTATTGTCATCGTAACCGGTTCTGATATGCCAACTTTTACAGGAAGACTTGCCGGATCGTGCAACGTTCCCACATATTCCAGTTTTCTAGTGTCAAGCAGGAACATATCTGCAGCTTTTCCTTCTTCCAGTGTACCGATATCGTCTCTATTTAATAATCTGGCGCCTCCGGCTGTGGCCATTTTAAGAAATTCTTGTGGTGGAGGAATGGGAAGATCTCGCTGTCCGGCAGCGTGACATTGTAAAAGATATGTTGTGCGGATTATTTCCATCAGGTTAGAATTATCATTAGACGCATGTCCGTCTACTCCCAATCCCAAAGGAACATTCTTTGCATAGAATCTGGGAATATTAAGAACGTTAAATCCCCCCAGAAAAGCTGGAGCCGGACAATGAGAAATCCCTGTTTTTAATTTGGCTAGCAAATCAATTTCTTCATCTTGCAGATCCCAACCGTGTGCATACCAAACATCTGGACCTACAAAACCCAGTTCCCTACACCATTGAAGAGAGCGCATGCCGTGCCTTTCTACAATTATAGGATCCTCTCCTTCTCCCAGGTGTGTATGCATGGAAACATTTTTGGAACGAGCTAATTTTACCGATTCGGAAAAGGTTTCGGGATAACAGTTTACTGGTTGACAAGGTGCCACAACAATGCGTTTCATACCAAATTTTTCATATTGATGATATTTGCTTATCAATCGGTCACAATCTTTTAAAAATTCATCGGTTGTTTCCACCATTTCGTCCGGCATAATACTTCCCTTTTCTTGGGGTAAAGTATTTGTACCACGACCGGCATGAAAACGCATTCCTAAAAGTTCAGCAGCTTCCATCTGCCTGTCTATCAGTAATTTTCCTGCGTGTTTTGGATAACAGTATTGATGATCAAAAGCGGTTGTGCAACCATGCTTAATTAGTTCGGACATAGAAGATAAGGAGGTATAATAAATTGAGTCGGAATCAATAAGCTTAAAAAATTCATAAATTTGCTTGATCCAATCCATTACATCAAGCTTGGTCCAATCTAGCCAGACATTGTTCCTTACGAAGGCTTGAAAAAAATGATGATGTGTGTTAACTAAACCGGGATAGACGAACATATCTTTGCCATCTATGATCCGTGCATCTCCAGCGTTCAGGTTTTTTCCGATCTTTATGATTTCCGGTCCATCAATAATAAGATCTGAGTTATAATGGATGTCATTTTGATGGTTACAGGTTACAATGGCTAATGCATTCTTTATGAGTATGTTATCTACCATTATTCCTCCAATGATACTATCCGGAACAAGGCAAAGGTTATAGTAACAATAAGGTCAAGTTATTTTCTTGCCTTACTTCCGAATTAGTATCATTAAATAAGAAATTATTCTATGATGCGGAGCTGAATATCTGTGATAAAACGCGTTGGATCTTGTTCTAAAAGTGGATCAACATGATTTACCGTTATATAATATTCAGCAGTTTTTATTCCTTCTTTTTTTGCATACTCACTCAGCTTATTCTGTGTTTTAGTAATTGTTTTGTAGCTTCCCATATGGAAACAGCAGAGGAAATTTCCAGCATCCAGTTCCCGAACTTTTTCCTGATTTAGATCTGAGGTATTTACTTGAGCGCCGAATTCACGAATTCCATCTTTATAAATAACGATAGTAGGATAGAGATAATAGGCGTTACTTTTGTAAATATTTGTCTCAGTTCCTATGGGGTTAAACCCGCGCGGCGGAATATATTTTCTTCGAATGGAGAGGTTGTTCCAATTAGGTTGTTCCGCTTCGATGAATTCTAAACGGTAACGAATGGCTTCTTCCATTTTATGCAGAACAGCAAGCCTTTCCTTCAGCATCAGGTGCCGTTCCTTCAAGAATGAGACACTTTCCTCTGATTTGCGTGAAACCAGATGGTTGCCGATCTCCTTTAGAGAGTATCCGCAATTTTTATAGAATCTAATAGCTGCAAACTCGTAGATCTGATCTACAGAGTAGCAACGGTAATCATTTCCCGAGATCCTGGACATGGGTTTGAACAATCCAATTTTCTCATAGTAACGCAAGGTTTGAGCATTAACTCCAAATAATTCGGCCAATTCACCTACGGTATATTCTTTTTTCATGACGTAATGAATTTACAAATAAAATCATGGTCAAGCAATTAATTAAAAGCTATGGGAACATTTTCTAATTGACTCTTTAGTTTCATTTATGCAAATTAGAATTTGCATTAAATTGCTCTAAAGGAAATATTTGTCTTTCCCTTGGCGGATCCAAGACCTTGTAGCATGGAGCACATTCATGATGGGCAATAATCAATATGATTTATGAAGTGTAGAAAATAGAAGAAAAGAAGATTAAATTTAATAGAATTAAAAAAAAGGAGTATAAAATGAAAAAAATTGCAATTGTTACAGTTTTAATGGTTCTCTCAGTTTTTACTTTAATAGGGCAGAATTCACCAACTGTAATTAACTATCAGGGGTTTCTTACTGATACTGAAAATTCTCAAATTAATGGTTCTCATGAACTGAGTTTTCGAATCTATGAAACTGAACAATCCGCAGATTTTATCTGGGAAGAGAGTAAGGTTGTTGAAGTTGTAAATGGTTATTTTCATACACAGTTGGGTTCCATAAATCCAATAGAACAAAGCATCTTTAGCGAACCTGAACGATGGTTGGGTATAACCGTAGATGTTGATAATGAAATGCTGCCCAGAATCCAATTTGCAAGTGTTGCCTATGCTATGAACGTTCCAACTGAAATGAGTGATGAAGATTGGTTAACTAGTGAAGATGTGATGTATGCTGGCGATTACCAAGTTGACGTGGCAATTGGTACTGCAAATGCTCAGGGTTATAAACTGTGTGTATATGGTGTATCCGCAGCATGGAGTCATGTTGGATTTTCAGATGAACGTTTAAAAACAAATATTGAAAATATTGAAAATCCTTTTAATATTTTAAATCAACTCACAGGAGTTTCTTATAATTGGAAGAAGAATGATCTTACCGATATGCGATTCGACGATAAACGACATCATGGTGTAATTGCTCAGGAATTACAGAAATCTATGCCTGGTGCAGTATTTCAAGGTTCCGATGGTTACTTGAGTGTTGCTTATGATGAAATAATTCCGGTATTAATTGAATGTATTAAAACACAGCAATCAGAGATCGAAAAATTAAAAAGCATGATTGAATAATATTAGGAGTTCGATATGAAAAACATAACTCTTCTATGCATGGTTATCCTCTCCTTTTCTGTTTTGAACTCTAATTTATGTGAGAGTGAGAATTTCGCGTTGCAAAGAGCAGGAATGCTTCAGGGATATAGCAATTCAATAGATCATTCTTTCAGTAATAATTATGAACTTAAAGTGTTTCTCGGATATGAATTGGCTATTGAAAACATCACTTCAGAACAATTTATTTTATCTACAGGATTTTACGATTTTAATGAGTTGAATGTGAATGTAGAAGATGACATTATAGAATCTTCTTGTATATTTTTGCAAAATTATCCTAATCCTTTTAATCCCTCAACTACAATTGTTTTCTCTATCCCAGAAGAAAGTAATGTTGAAGTCATAGTTTATAACATCAGGGGCCAGAAGATTAAGAAAGTAGTAAAAGATGTATTTGAGAAAGGGCGTCATTCTGTTGTTTGGCAGGGTGATGATGAGTTTGGTAAAACTGCTTGCTCGAGTATATATTTTTACAAACTGATTGTAAATGATAAAACCGAAGCGATGAAAAAGTGTTTATTGCTAAAATAATTGAAATACTTATTTAACAGGAGCAACTAAAATTAATTCTCGTGATTTAATGTAATATTCTTATATTTATCCTAATTTATTGTTAGCTAATAAAAAAACTTGACCTTATATTACACTGGTGTTATATTGCACATGTGATTAAAAGGTAAGAGGTAAAAGAATGAACATAACTAATTCAGAGTTAATTCTTTCAATTCTCATTTGCGAGAATAAAGAAATATCAGGTTATAAAATAAATTCTTTAATAGAAAAATATGGTTATAGAGAATGGGCTGGAATAGGGCCTACGAGTATTTATAAAGGTTTAAAAAAGCTTAAAAAAATTGGATATATAGAAAGTAGATTTGACCTAAATAAAACCACAAAAGGACCGGTTGGAAAAATATATATTATAACAAAATCAGGTAAAACACAATTATTAGAAGAATTAAGATCAGGCTTATCTGAAACAAGAGAGCATAATCAAAGATTTAAAATAGCATTTTCTGGGATTGATCTATTAGAAAAAACTGAAATATGTGAATTATTAGAAAAGAGAGTTTTATTTCTAAACAGTGAATTCAAAAGAATAAATACAAAAAAAAAACTGATAGAGCATAAAATATTAAAAGTTCAAATGTTATTTGAACACTCTTTATGGGCAATTAAAAGTGAGATTAAGTTTACAACTTATTTGATAAAACAATATAACAAGGAGTAATTATGAAACATGAATGGAGAAAAAAAGAAAAAGCAATTTATCTACCTAAGAATAAACCTGAAATTATTACCCTTCCGGCTCATAAATTCTTTATGATCGAAGGGAAAGGAAATCCTAATGATGATTTTTTTGCTGAGTATATCGGGGTGCTTTATTCTCTCTCTTATGGAGTTCGGATGTCTCCGAAAACTGGAGTTGTACCGGATGGTTATTTTGATTATACTGTTTATCCATTAGAAGGAATATGGGATATTTCTGAGGAAGCAAAAAAGAATTATGCCGGGAAACTTGATAAAGACTCACTTGTTTTTAATCTTATGATCAGGCAGCCCGATTTTGTTACTGAAAAATTCGCAGAAGAGATTATCAGAAGAATTAAAAAGAAAAAACCGCATAAGTTGTTAGATGAAGTAAAATTCGGTGTTATTGAAGAAGGAGAATGTGTTCAGATGATGCATTTAGGGAGCTATGATAATGAACCTGAAAGTTTTAAAATGATGGAGGAGTTTTGTGAAGAAAATAATCTTAAAAGGATCTCTAAAAATCATAAAGAAATATATCTGACAGATGCCAGAAAAGTAGTTCCTGAAAAACTTAAAACTGTTTTACGCTTTAAAATAGAAAAAAAATAAAAGTTTAATGAAGTATTTAAAAATCCAAATAAGGAGGAGGAGATGAAAAAAATGATGATTATATCTGCAATCGTTGCTTTATTAGTTCTGGTTATAATAAGTATTCTTTATTATTTTATGACTAAGCCTATGTATGAAATCGGTATGGTGAAAAAAGATTATATTTTAGAACCTCCCATGCAAACATCCGACAAGAAAGGATATTGGAATGTTGAAAAAGATATTGAACTTCATTATTTTACACAAGGATCCGGTAATAAAAAAATTCTGGTTATTCATGGCGGACCCGGTTACCCATTTACAAAACCATATGAAGCACTTGATTCTTTTTCTGATGAATTTACTTTTTACTATTATCATCAAAGAGGATGCGGCAATTCAACAAAGCCTATTGATAAATTCTCAGGCGGGAACTACTATAAAAATATGAAAACCTTAGTTAACAAACTTGGAATCGGAGCACAAATTGCAGATATCGAACGAATAAGAAAAATATTGAAAGAAGATAAATTAATTATTATAGGACACTCTTTCGGTGCTTTTATAGCTTCTATGTATGCTGCTGAATTTCCGGAAAATGTAGAAAAAATGATTTTAATTTCTCCTGCTGATGTTGTAAAAATGCCTAATAAAAATAAAGGATTATTTGAACAAATAAAACAGTATATTCCAAGTGATAAAATAGATGAGTATAATGATTTCTTAGATCGTTATCTTGATTATAAAAATATCTTTCAAAAAAGTGAAGAGGAATTAGCTTCAATCGGGCGAGAATTCATGGAGTATTATGCTTTGGCTATGGATACAAAGGGAATAACTTTTATAGATTCCGGAACAGATATAAATACTAATGGTGGTTGGATGCCGCATGGACTATTTATGAGTATTGGAATAAGACATGATTATAGTTCCGGTCTGAAAAAAATTAAAATACCTGTTTCAATAATTCATGGTTCAGATGACTTTCAACCGGAGAATGCAAGTAAAAAGTATGAAAGTTATTTTGATAATTCAGATTTTCATACAATCGAAAATGCCGGTCATTTTTTATACAACGAAAAACCTGAAGAGTTCAGTAAAATCATTGATTCTTTTTTGAAGTAAAATGTGCTATTATTATTAATTTAAGATGTGTTGCAAAACATTAGAGGTAACTTATAATTCCAGAATTTGTGGATCGGTTATTATTTAACGGAGGTTAATAAATGAAAATCAGGAAAGAAATTACGTGTCCTTTAGAAATTGTTCATGATATAATTAGAGGGAAATGGAAAACCGTTATTCTTATGCAGCTACATTATTATGGAAAAACATCATTGTCTCAGTTAGAAAGGGATATCAAGGGAATAAATCAAAAAATGTTATTGGAACAATTAAGAGAATTAAAAGAGTTCGGATTAGTAGATAAAAAAAATTATGACGGGTATCCTTTGAAAGTAGAGTATTTTCTTACGAAAAATAAAGGAACAAAAATTATAAAAGCTTTAGAAATTATGCAGGAAATCGGACAAGAATATCTCGATGCAAAAAAATAAAAGGTAAGAATACTTGAGATCATACCCACAAAAAAGTGGGTAATTGACATAGATTTGCTCCTAAAAAAATATGGTTAAAGATTAATTAAAAAGGAGAAAATTATGAAAATCTTAAAACCAGTATTATTGACAGGAGCAGTTATTATTTTAGTTTTAGTAAGTATTGTAGTTTATTTTGCAACGGATATTTTTGCTAGAAATCCTGAAATGACAGAATTCAAGAACATTCCCGTAGTTCAAAAAAGTATTAACTCGGATATGGAAATACAGTTTATAAGACATGCAACAGTACTTATAATTGTAGAAAATAAAAAGATACTTGTAGATCCGATGCTTGGTGAGATAGGTACAGAATCACCTTACCCAATGACCGCAAATCGAATTAAAAATCCCCTGATTTCAATGCCTGTAAAAAATGAAAATCTGATAAAAGATTTGGATGCAGTTTTACTAACACACTATCATCCGGATCATTTTGATAAAACGGCAGAAAATATTTTGCCAAAAGATCTTCTCATTTATTGCCAACCGGGAGATGATATATTGTTAAAGGAAAAAGGATTTGTTAATGTGCAAGTAATTGATATAAAATCAGATCTTGGCGAAATATCAATTATGAGATATGAGGTGAATCATGCTGAGGGAATTTGGGAAGGACCAATGGGTAAATCTTCTGCATATTTTCTAAAAACAGAAAATGATTCGTTACTTATCTCGGGTGATACAATTTATGATAAGAATTTTGAGAATGTTCTGAACGAAACTCAGCCAAATCTAGTTATAGCTAATGCCGGTGCTGCTCAATTTATTATAGGAACACCAATAACTCTAACAGCAGATGCATTAAAAAATATCACTAAAATATTACCAAATAGTAAAATATTTGCAGTTCATATGGATGCAATTAATCATTGTGTTTTATTAAAAGATGATTTAAGAAAATTTGTTGCTGAAGAGGGTTTAACAAAAAGCATTTTCGTACCGAATGAAGGTGGAATGTTATCTATCAAGTAACTTAAAATATTGATACTTAAAAAGAGAATAAAATCATGAGAAAAATCCTGTTACTTGGTGATATTGATGTAAATTGCTTTTTCATTGAACGAAACAACAAATGCTATATAGTTGATCCAGGTTATGAGAAAGAAAAGGTTCAAAAATATGTAAAAAATAATAAACTGGAAGTCTTAGGAATATTACTAACACATGGGCATATTGATCATATAGGTGCAATAGATAGTTTCGATGTTCCGGTATATTTACATAAAAAAGAGTATGAGATAATAATCGATAATTACAAAAATGGATTTGATTTTTACGGTAAAGAACCCCCATATTCTCTAGATAAAATAAATTTAATTAAAATTGATGAATCTACTGTCTTTGAAATTGATGATAAAAAAATTGAGGTAATACATACTCCGGGGCATACAATTGGTGGTGTTTGTTATAAATTTGGGAATGATGTATTTACGGGTGATACACTTTTTACAGGCTCTGTGGGAAGATGGGATTTTCCTACAGGAGATTTGAATACACTCAAGAAAACAGTTGTTAATTTAATCGATAGCCAAGCTGATAAGGTAAGAATTCATCCTGCTCATGGACCAGGCAGCACAATTAAAATTGAAAAAAATAATAACTTTTATTACCGTGAATGGAAAAGTTTTATTCAATGAATATTGTGAATAAAAATCATTTCGATTAAACTCATTGTTTATAGTTTTTGGATGTTGCCGATAATAAATGTGCCTTCGCCTGACGGCGCAGCACACAAAACAATATAAACAAAAAAAAGGAGCAGAGAGATCTGCTCCTTTTTATTAATAGTATTTCATTCCTAATTTATCTGCCCAATTTTCGGGATATCCTTTATAATAATTTGGCCATTTTTCTTTTTTATGAGAGAAATATAACGAGCCATAAATAACTCGAAGAATAGACGGCAGCCCAATAATTATCAGATAGAGAGGTCCAAAAAATAGTGACTGAATAGAATGCCCAAATTCGTGTTCCTTATTATTACTTTGAATCATAATTATTGCGTTATCAGTTTGGGACCAGAAAATAAAACTGCCGAGACTGATACCAAAATTTGGAGTTTGAAAAAAATGTCTATTGTGCAGTCTTTCATAATTTTGGAACTTACCTCTAAAGTAAAACCAGACAAAAATACCTAAAATATTCTGAGGTAATTCCCACAAAAAAATTATAAAAAGTATAAATCTATTCATAAGAAAAAGAATCATCGTCGATAAGTATTGTAATTGATAATTCAGGTTGAATAACAGCAAAATATTTTTCTATAGATTCTTGTAGATAGCTTCCCTGAAAATCACCATGTGAAAAGGGAACATCATCTCCTGGAAGAGGTAACAAGAATTCCAGCTCAGATGTGCTTTCACCTGCTGTCAGAGATTCAATTGATATACTATTATCCACACCGATCATTTCTATCTCGATGTTAGTGATTTCAGATGAACTATCATTAATAATTATTACTTTGTATTTAGTAAGATCATCGACAGAAGTGGTATTAGTACAACCTGCAATAATATAAGCTACGGACATTATGAGTGATAGTATAAATAATCTTTTCATTGTTACTCCTTTAAATTTTCTTTGTGTTAATGCTTGAAGTTTGCGAAACGATCTTTTCTGTCAAAGATATTTTATGATTGACTCATCTGTTTCATTTTTACAAATTTGGATTTGCATTAATTAAATTGCTTTAAGGAAAACGAAATTGGGATTAATAGTTGAATTAAATGATAAGAAGTATACAATAACTTTTTCCGAAAAGTTATTGTATACATTTTTAGTATAACTATAGGTTAGTTATGTCTACCATTTCGATGGGCGTGGCGTGCATATATTACAGGCATTTCATTTCTTATAATGAATTGTCAGCAATTTAAGGTAAAATATGAGATTGAATATTGAAGAAATGAAACAGATTTCTTATACTGGAATTAGAAGAGCTTATGCATTTATGGGTTTAGCTATCAACGCAGCTAACATTGAATCATTTAATGATTATAATCTTTCTAAAATTACGAAATACGTATTTTTACCTACAGACCTTCCAACTGAAGAAGTTAAAAAAATTAAAATTGAATTCAAAGATTGGATAATTTCAAATGGTTTTCAAGAATTCTTAGGATCATTTGAAGTTTTCTTGGATAACATCCATTTTGTTTACTTAAAAATTTTAACAAGCAAACATAAAATAACTTCTAAGGATGCAACCAAACAACATAAAAATTTCAAAATGAAAGGAGTTATCAAAAAATTAATTGCTCTCGAAAAAATATCAAATTCTAAATCTAAGTTTTTCGATCATATTGAAACGATAAATATTGCTCGTAATTGTTTAGTTCATCGTAGAGGATTAGTTGAAAAGAAAGACTTAAATGATGAGAAATATTTCAGTTTAACTTGGATAGGTATGGATAGTTATATTGAAAAATTCGATAATTCAAGAATTTATATTTTCCCACCTGACAAATGCTCAGAAGAAGATAAACATGCTGATAAAAATGAACTCATAAAATTTGAATGGAACCTAAGGTCTAAAAAGTTTTCTATAGGTGATTCCATTAAACTTAACACAACTGAAATTTCAGAAATTTTAATGATGATGAGCCATGCAACAAATGAAATCGTATCTCAATTATTTGAATTTTCAAAAAAAAACAATATTAAAATTGAGAAAGTCTAAAAATTCATGCCTGTAACAAGCGTGTCGGCAGTAGAGCTGGTCAGTGCTCTTTGTTTGAATCTTCCGATTCAAACGGTTGGTTGGTTTGTTTACGGCTGGAATCCTTCTGATTCCGCCGCACACGCCAAACATTAACCACAAAAAAAGGAGCAGATTACTCTGCTCCAATTATTAACTTCTAATTAGTCTTCTATAACTTCCACATTAGCACGCGGGATAGTAACTTTTTCTCCGTTTTCAAGTTTGGCTTCCAGAATTCTTACCATAGTTTCACTTTCTACTTTAGTAAGTTTTTCCGGTAGTCCAGTCACTTTTCCGATCAAACCAAAATTCGGCTGGCGGATCACACGGATAGTTGTGCCGATTTCCAGTGTAGCCATCTTAGCTTCTTCAACCTTGAGTTCTTCTTTCTTGAATTCGATAGGAATAATGATCTCAGGGCGCATAACACCAGCTCTGATCTGGGTAATTCCGTGAATCGATGCTTTATGTCCCTCAAAGCTTTTAAGTAGTTCAAAACAGCTTTTTGCCATTTTGATAACACCAAATCCTTCTGTGATCACAATTGTTAGCCCGATCTCTTCATGACCGGTAATTGCTACGCCAATATTGTAGCCCAGAAGTTTCTTAAGATCTTTATCATCGATACCGCCTGAAATAATACCGGATACACCAACTTTTTGTGCTTTTTTAATTGCAGCATAACTAACAAGTGCACCACAGACAATTACCTTATCTTTGCATGAATCGTCTATCTTGGAAGGATCAATAATTTCATCAGGGGTAGAAGCAAGCATCTTAATTTCACCGGAGCGTTCTCCGCTGAGTCCGAAGATCCCTTGAATATAAGCAGATTTGTTTTCTATAATAACGCCTTCTTCTTTTACCACTTCCACAACTAAACCATCGATAAAAGCTTTTACCTGGATGGGAATTTTTGGTTCACGCAGCAGCATCTGTCCGGTTAATTTAGAAATATTTTCAATTTCACCATCGAGCGGTGATTTTATGGAAGTTTTAAAGAAACCAAAAAATCCGTTCGTTTCTGCCATTACCTGTCCTTTCTTGAGTTCATCACCGGCTTTAACTTTGAGGTACTGTCCTAACATCTCAGCAGGTACACCAAGTTTATTGGCTAGATTGAAAGGAACTACTTTACCGGGAAGAAGAGTTTCTGCAACAACATCTTCAGCCTTTACTTTATCACCTTTTTTAACTAGAACTTTTCCTTTAAGAGGAAGAATTCTGTCTTTCTTAAGAACTATACTTTTTGTTACTGTTAATCCTGGGGAATATGCTTGAGCCATTCTAACCTCCTATAAAATTTCTTCGGGATAAACATCAAATTCTTTCATCCACTTCTTAAGTAACGGAACACGCTGGGAAGCATCAACCGGCAATACGAAAGGTTGTCTTCCACGAGTATCCAAAACTATTCCAACAACACCACCATGCAGATCACAAGAAATTTCCTGATTTTTACCTGCACCTATATTTAATCCCTTACCCGGTTTTAATGTGGCTTTTGCCGTCTCACCAACACCGCAAGGTATAAGCCTTACTTCACCGAAGGGGATACTTTCTTCAAATACTTCACCGTTTGGAAGCTCAAGTTTTGCAATGAGAGCAATCTTACCCGGTTTCATTGCACCTACCGGAGCTACGCAGCTTCCAAGATAAATAAGACAATCTTTTTCAAATACTTCCGTGGCTGCCTTTTCGCTGATCTCTGCCAAAACACCAAGTTGAGGCATCATAAAGATACTATCAACAGCGAGCTTGGTAATTCCTTCAGGTAGGAACGCATCGATCAGCATCATCACAGATTGGTTTCTGCGCGGAGCGTGTGACATTACACCACCAGAACCAACCAGAAGATCCAGAGTCATCATATCTACAATACTTGCACCGGATGCAGTTTGAGCAAATGCATCGGCGATCTCACGTTTTTTCTGTCCACCTTTTAGGCCCACTGCGAATTCTTTATGTTGGATAAAAGCGTATCTCAGAGCTTCTTTGGCAATTGCCTGTTCCAGCACAAGTTCTTCCAGTTTTTGTGGAATTGTGGTTGGACGGATCATCTTGTTCTTTATCATATTGAGAAGTTCAGATTCATCGATATCAAATGGAACCCAGCGCAGAATATTTGCTAACCCGGCAGTTGCCAGAACGTTGGAAATACTGTAACTCATTCCCAAATTAGCACTCACGGTTCTATTAAATACTTTATCTTCAGTGAATACAGAGAATACATCGGTAGTTGCCCCACCAATATCAACTCCCAGAACTTCGATATCATTAATTTTTGCAATTGTCTGCATAATGTTTCCCACTGCAGCAGGAGTAGGCATAATTGGAATGTTCGTCATTTTACCGTTTATTGGTCCCTTAGTCCAGCTCATAAGTTTATTGTATCCGGGAGCCTGAGCCATTACGTGTTCCATGAAAAGGTCATGGATCTTATCTCTGGCAGGACCAAGATTTTCTCTTTCCAGAACAGGACGGATATTTTCGGTAATAATAAGGTCTGTTTTATTCCCTAGTGTTTCTTTGATAATATCCTGAGCTTTTGTATTTCCGGCGTAAATTACCGGAAGTTTATAACTGGAACCAAGCCGCGGTTTGGGATCGGCAGCACCAACAAGTTCTGCCAGTTCCGCCACGTGCTTTGTAGTTCCACCATCCACACCGCCAGCCATGAGTATCATGTCCGGTCGTAGTTGACGGATTCTTTCAATTTTTTCATAATTAGCGCGTTTATCGTTGCTGGCAATAAGGTCCATCACAATTGCGCCTGCACCCAAAGCCGCACGTTCTGCGCTCTCTCCGGTCATTTTGGCAACAACACCCGTAACCATCATTTGCAGTCCACCACCGGCACTACTGGTAGATACATAAGCATCCACGCCTTCACCTTCTTTATCAGAAAGCCAGATAGCTTGATCTTTAATAAATTTGATGCTGTCATCGTTATATTTCAAACGTGCAAGTTCTTCTAATTCCGTAACTGCATTAACAACACCTCTCGTTACATCGTTTAATGGTTTTTCCACAGTTGTGGGAGCTTCACCACGAACTGTTTGCCGGTATTCACCATCGACATACTCAATAAGGATCGATTTAGTTGTAGTACTGCCACAGTCGGTAGCAATGATCCTCTTAAGCTTCTGAGTATTGCCCATATTTTCCTCCATTTTACAATTTATTTTTTATTATCTTTTTTATTAATTTTAAAGAACTGTTTTATTTTATTATTTCTTCTTTTTCGTTTAAGTTTTCTCTCTTTACGTTCCTCACGAAACATATCAACATCAATTTCGTCAATACGTTTTATCAGAAGCCGAACATATTCTTCGTTTTCTAATAAAACAGCAAATTCCTGATATTCTTTTGCATTAAAAATTATTTCTGCAAAGGGAGCCAAAAAATGCATAAGCTGGCTGCCTATCCTAGCAAGAGGACGCAGAGACTCAATGGTCATTATAGCAGGTGCTGCCATTCGTTTTTTAGCAATGAAATTCGATAACTTTTCTATCAGTTCAACTGCTCTTTCTTCGCTTATTTCCAGAATCATTTAATTTCCTAAAATACTTAATTTATAATTTCCGGTAAAAAATCTGTTAACACTTTCTGTTGTCAAGACATAGATTACGCTAAGGTTATTAATTATGAGAAGGTTAGTTAGCTTTAGCTTAATTTGAATATTTAACCGGAATAAATAGAGATCAACTCTTTTTTGATATTGGCTGGAACTAAGAGTGAAATGTCATCACCTTTTGCTATCATTTCTCTTATCATTGTAGAAGAAATATCCACAGGTTCCATCTCCATGAAATGAAGTTTATCAATATACTCCAGTTCGTTCCACACAGATCTATCAATGTCTGGTCGGTGAGCAATAATAAATTCAATATTATCCAAAACCCACTTATAATCGTGCCATTTATTCAGTTCGGAAATTATGTCGCTGCCGGCAATAAAATAGAATTCATCTTGTGGGAATGAATTGTTAAGGCGCATTACAAGAAGTTTTGTATAACTTGGAGTTTCAGCCTCCATATCAAGGCGGGAAATTTCAAAATGAGTGTTGGAAGCTATTGCTTTCTTAGTCAGATCGTATCTTATTTCTGCAGGTAGGATGTTGCTGTGGTTTTTCAGAGGATGGTTTCCCGAAGGCAGGAAGAGTATTTTATCCAGCTTAAAAGAATCAAGGGCGGTCTGTGCCAATTCGATGTGTCCATTATGCACCGGATTGAACGAACCGCCCAATAATCCAATTTTCATTATTTTATCTTTTCTAATTCAGATGTGATTTTTTCCGCTTCTTCTGTTTGGGGATAACGGCTGATGAGTTTTTGTCCGGTAAGTTTTGCCTTTTCAAAATCATCTCTTGCCAGGTATATTTTTGTAGCATAAAAAAGAGACATTCGGTCTGGTTCATTATTGTTTCCCAACGCTATAATTTCATCAAAATACATCAGCGCACCACTGTAATCATACAATTTATAATAAGCAAACCCATTATAGTAACTTTTCATCAGCAGTTTGTATCTGCATTTTTGTATATACTCGATCGCTTCTTTTTTTAGGCTGTCAAAGGGGAATTTTTCTATGAATGTTTCGAAGGAAGAAATAGCCCGGTTTGTCTCATTTTGTGTGTAATGAGGGCTCAGCGAGTCATTGTAATAGCATACGCCAAGTTGGAAATAAGCTCTTCCAATATCTTGGTAGTCAGAAAACAATCTAATCAGCTCTTCATATTCAAATCTTGCTTCGGTGAATTTATTCTGGTTAAAGTAGCAATCTGCCAGTTTCATTTGAGCAATTGGCGTATAAGCTGAGTTACGTTCAAAAACTACTTCAGTATAATATGGGATCGCTTTGCTGTATTTTTCTTTTTCAAAAAGTTCATCTGCTATCTCCATCTTCTTTTCTACAGGCATGTTCTTTGATATCTTATTACTGCTGCATCCAAACAGCGCAAACATAACAATGATTAAGATTAATGTTTTTTTCACTAGTATCTCCGGTTTATGCATTCTCGAAAAATGCTTTATAAGCTTTGTATGATGAGTAGATATCGGCCTTACTTGTAAGTTCATAAAGTGAGTGCATTCCCAAAACGCCAGGTCCGCAATCAATAACTTCTGCACCATGTTCAGCCATAAATTTAGCGATAGTTCCACCACCGCCTTCATCTACTTTACCAAGTGCACCAGTCTGCCAGCGCACACCCTCTTTGTTAAAAATATCTATTATTTTAGAATTAAATTCTGCATTTGCATCGTTCGATCCGCCTTTGCCGCCGCTGCCGGTATATTTGGTTACGCTTACGCCAAAACCAATATGTACAGCATTCTCTTTTTCGTGAACGCTTGGGAAATTCGGGTTAATTCCTGCGTTTACATCAGCAGATAAAACCTGACTGTTAATAAGTGTTTTTCTTAAGGTAGAGCTATCGTATGCCTCACCATTATGCTTAAGAAGGTCAGCAATAAAATCGATAATGAAAATAGATTTTGCACCTGTATTTCCATCACTGCCGACCTCTTCTTTATCTGCCAAGTATACAATTGCGGTTTTCTCTAATTTATCTTTTGCATCGAATATTGCACAAGCAGAAGTGTAGGCGCAAATTCTGTCATCCTGTCCGTATCCAAGAACCAAGCTTCTGTCAAGACCTGCATCACGAGCTTTTCCGGCGGGAACTATCTCGATCTCTGCGCTTAAGAAATCTTCTTCAATTATACCATATTTTTCATTAAGCAGAACAAGTGCATTCAGTTTAACAGCTTCTTTGGTCTCTTTATCTTTTGGATACGGAATCGAATTGAAAATGAGATTCATTTTTTCAGCATCAACAGCCTCGCCGATCTTTTTTGTATATTGAACTTTTCTGGCTAGATGCGGAAGAAGATCCGGCATAACAAAAACGGGATCTTTTTCCTCTTCACCTATAGTTATCTTAATAGTTTCACCATTCTTTTTGATTATAGTTCCATGAAGAGCTAGCGGGGTAGACATCCATTGATATTTTTTAATTCCGCCATAATAATGAGTTCTCATCATTCCCAGGATTGTGCCGCTATCTTCAAAAAGCGGGTTTTGCTTAAGGTCAACCCGCGGCGCATCAATATGTGATACAATAAGATTCACACCTTCTGAGATCGGTTTCTTACCGATAATGGCGATACCGGCATTTTTATTTCTTGAGATACGAAAAACTTTTTTAGATTTCTTTCCGTTATCAATTTCTTTATAACCTTGTTTTTCTAGTTCTTTCACATAATATTCGATAGATTCACGTTCAGTTTTGGCTTCATCAAGGAAGTTTTTGTAACCCTCTGAAAAATTTAAAGCTGCTTTCTGCTCTTTGGCTGTAGCCTCATTCCAAAAGTTTTTTCTTTTATAAGTAAGCTTCTTTTTAAGTTCGTCAGTTTTTTTCATTCTTTCCTCTATATCCTATTTAATTTCTAATATTTCAAATTCTCTTTTGCCTATTGGGGCAATAACGGTGAATTGTTCGCCCACTTTTTTACCGATCATAGGCTTACCCACGGGAGATAAAATAGAAATTCTTTCATATTCATCTTCCGATTCAAATATCTCATCAACACCAACTAGCTGCATTTTTCTCAGAGAATTATCTTTAAGCTCTTTCACTAAAACTCTAGCTCCGAACCTCACAGCATCTTTTGGTATATTTACAGCATCAATAACTTGTAATTGCTCGATCCTTTTTTTTAAGTGATTAAATTCATTTTCTAAAAATCTTTGTCTTTCTCTTGCTGCATGATATTCTGCATTTTCGCTCAAATCGCCCATTTCACGAGCGGTAACCACATGTTTTATGACGGTTGGTCTTTCCTTGATGAGCTCTTGCATACGCTTCCTAAGACGCCGCATTCCCTCTTTTGTAATATAATTTGCCATTACTTTTTGCCTTTTTTGCTTTTTAGTAATTTTTGCCCGTGTAAACCGATCTTTTTCACTTTAATGTTTCCACTGTGTGACCATGTATCACAAATGGTTTGAATATTGTTATCATAGCAGCAAATAGCTTCACAAAGAATTTCTGCAAATATCGGGTTTCTGGTTGATTGATAATTCTGATAAACCGATAAATAGAATTTCTTATCTTTCTTGTATATCGCCTTCAAAAATTTTGAATTAACCTTTATGATATTTGGAGTTGCATAAAGCCAGGAAGTTTCTAATTTTTTAAAGATAGGTGCAATAAGTTTAGCATCCTGCCCGATAAGTTTATTCAATAATTTACTTATGCTTTCTTCGAGTAACTTATTATCTTTTTTTATCCAGTTGATTATCAGGTCAATATACTCTAAGGCATCTTTCTTTAGAAGTGGATATATTGCTTTATCCATAACCAAGTTGCATGTTTTTTGATCATGTGTTTTAAAGAAAAAATCTTCAATATAGTTCAAAAATAATACCGGTTGCTTTTTTATTGCTCTAGCCATAATATAGGCAAACATCATTCCGCCATGCTCACCTTTTTTCTTTAAAATGTAATCATAAAAATCAAAGTATTTATCAGCATTTTTATGAATTTTAGCCGCGATTGTTTTTCCAACCAGAGTAATAACGGCATTTGGAATATTACCATCAATTCTTTGCGGATATGCATTATAAACTATATCAATATCATAGTTACCTTTAGGTAGTTTTTTCTCTATAAAATCTTGAGTATCCATTTTTAATCTTTCTTGCCAATCTAATGAAATCATGGTCGTCTCCTTTATGTAACCTAATTAATTATTATGATCTTTCCTTTGCGTGAATCCTTGCCCATTCTAAGAAGATAAAAATATATCCCGGATGAAATTCTATTACCCGAATTATTCTCACATTCCCAACTGAAATAGGGTATCAGATCATTCATATTATAAGGACCCACCTTACTCTTAAAGATCAATTCCCCATCCAAATTATATATCCAGATCTTGCCTGAAACATCAGGGGGGAGATTGATAAAGTTAACCTTATCAATCAAACTTTCACTGATATCAAGCGGATTCGGATAAACTATCATTTGTTTTAAATTTCTCAGAGCCAACATAGATGTCAAGCTGAAATGACATTTATTACCACTATTGGAAATTACATTGCCGGCCAGGTCTTTAATGTTGTTCACTTTTAAGAAATAAGGCTGATTTGTGTATTTGAGTTCATCTTTAAATATCATTGCCACATAACACGAATCACCCTCAAAATATTCTAACCTTTCTATCTCATTATCTTTATCTGCAGCAGGCAGGATAAGTATATAATTACCGATATCCTCTGCCAGCGATTCGTTTAGTGCTTCACTGAATATGATATTGACAACATTTGCATTAGATGCCCTAGCAGTGATTATTTCAGGAGGCGAGGTATCCTCTTCAAATTGGAACTGATAAGGACCGGGAGATACCGGAACACCGGTTTTGCCGGTTAGTCCCGATATGTTTAAAATATAATCATCATATTCATCGAATTGGGTGTTAAACCTTAAGATTAGGGCAGTATTTTGCTCGATCATATTTACGGATATCGGATAAATTTTTTCTCTACCAAATTCCACAGAGAAAATAGTTGAATAGATATTATCTACTTGCAGATCGAATTTAAGTTTTATTTCATATTGTGAGATCATTCTGATATTTTCAAGTTCCGGAGCAAAATATGGAACTGTAATTTCCCATACAGTAGGAAAACTTTCTGCCGGGTCGTATGAATCATCAACAGCGGTAACCTGGTAATAAAGTGTATCTCCGGTGGCAAGGTCGATATCTGTAAAATAGTTATCCTGTACATTATCTGCAACCAGAGTCACAACATTTTCAAATTTACGATAAACATTGAAATGATCAGCACCGACGTGCTGCCAGGAAAGATGTACAGATACAGAATCGAGAGGGGCAGCAATGAAAAATTGCGGAGAGGAAGGACCTGTGAATTCTTCCATTTCTGTAATTAATGCACTTCTTATAATTCCACCATCATCCATATTTGTGATAATAAAAGCATCCTGAGAAGCTGTTTTACCGGAGAAAGCAATAACGTTGGAACTTGTCTTTGCAGAAAGTCCCTGCCATATAGGTTGGAATTGCCCGTCAATATAATCTATAATGTAGATATTGGGTGGCACAGCTATCACGATCTCATCATTTCCATCACCATCCATATCAGCTGAAGCGATAGAATTTTTTGTATCAATCTCGGAAAAAGCAAGATAACCAAGTGTTTGATATTCATTATTTACACCTGTGGTTTTAAAGAATTCATAGAACGAAAATGATCTTGCCGGGTTGGAAGTATCCAGGTTATAACCACCAACACAAAATTCTGATGACCCATCTCCTGTGAAATCTCCTGAACAAAGATTGTAGGCATTACCAACGGGTAATCTGTAATTCCAAACCATTTCAAATTCACCGGATTCCCGTTCAAAAATCATAATATCACCATCTTTATCGGCGGCTAAAATATCAGGATAATTATCGTTATCCAGTTTATCACAAACTACTTTTGTAGAGAAGAAATTCTTTATGGAAGTTTGTGTTGTATCTAGCAGCACTTCTTCTCTCTCAAAATTATTACCATTTCTCTGATTAAGAGTGAGAACGCGATGTGAAATTCCATTTATATCTTCATTTTTTACCAGGATAACTTCGTCAACTCCGTCATCATCATAATCAGCAAAATTGGCACCGAGAGCATTAACATCGACAAAAATCGGTTCGCTTGGATATGTTCCACCGGAAGTTTCGAGGACTAGTGGACGGTCGAGCTGGATACCGATAACCTCCATTCCGCTCTCATTTGTATTTCCCATATCATTTGGCCAGAAAACTGCAGGAAATTCATGTTTTATTATAAGTTCCTCGCCGTTTAATTCAAGTATTTTTAATGTTTGCAATTCATCTTCTGTTTCAAGAACAAATAATTCATTTTTACCATTCCCGTCAAAATCATAAGTTTTTTGGATTGAAACGAGTTCATTACCGAGAGCTATCTGGTTGAAACCGTGAATATCAACAGCTATAGCATCTGTTTCAAATACATACGCACTATCAATAACTGTTTCTAAACCACAAATATTTTCTGCCCTAATATCAATAAGAACGTTTTGAGGAAGACCATCTATTTTGATTATTTGAAGTGAATCCGCATCCCCAAAATGAGGTAGAAATTCAGTTGAAGGATATTGCCTGAGGAAAAGATTCACATTTTCATCAAATAAAGCTTGAATATAATATTCCGGAATTTCTGCTGCATATCGTTTCATATATGCTGCATAATCTGCATAAAATTCAGGAGCTGTTTGATCAATATGAATGGTTCTGAAATAATTGTAATGTTGATGATCTGCTGTTACTACTTCTATTTTAATTTGATATGTATTATCCTCTACATAATCATTAACTATAAATTGTGCTATGGTATCATTTTCTACTTGTTCAAAGTAATCAGGATTATTGGGATCAACATCGCTCCAATCTGTTGATGCAGGCATTTCTTCGGAAGTGTATTTGACTGAATAATACCAAAAATTTGGACATTGAACAGTTCCAATAATATCAAAAGTTGAGTTCAATCCTGTATTATCATGAGGTGTTGTTATCTCTATTATCGGGTAGGAAACTTGAGTAAGCATTGAATAAACATCCAGAAGTCCATTCCCAAATATATGATCAAAACCCTCTTCTCCGAGATCATGTGCAGAAGATATAAGGCGTCCTCTTACTTCAGGAAAATTCAATCCGGGCTCTACTGATAAAAGAAGTGCAATTGCACCACTCACAAAAGGAGCCGCCATAGAAGTGCCGGATTGCTCTTTATAGAGATTTTCCGGCGTAGTGTCATAAGTACTTAAAATAAGCTCTCCAGGTGCAACAACGTCTATTTGTGGACCATAACTGGAGAAGGAAGCACGGTTTTTATATCTATCTACTGCACCAATAGCGAGAGTTGTGGAAAGTTGAGCCGGATATACAACTTGATGTTCGATAGTAGCACCTTCATTGCCGGCTGCAACTACAATAATGCTTCCCATGTTATAAGCATAATAACA
>JAGLPW010000015.1 GCA_023137125.1 Candidatus Cloacimonadota bacterium
GATGATGTTTTAAAATTAATTGATCAATTACCCGAAGATCCAGATTTTGTGGATTTGGAAGATGACCTGAGTAAATCAGCTGAGAAAGAAAAAGCCAACAATATCGAGAAAGTTTCTCTTAGTAAGAAAATTGAGATTTTAGAGAAATTTTCAACAGCTGTAGAACTCTACGATTTTAAGATCTATGGGACATTCATCTGTAATTATAGAACTCTTTACATTGTTAACAGCAACGGTTTAGATAAACGTGAGATCAGCTCTCCTATCTATTTGGAGTGCAAAGCTGTGAATCAGAAGAATGAAGTTACAGTTTTAGAAGCTTACGGTGGAGAAAGGTTTGAGAACTTCAAAGAAGAAGAGTTTGCTTCCAATCTAGTAGAAAAAGTGAAAGCTGCAACCGGTGAAGTTGTAGATGTTGAGTCAGGTGAATATGAGGTTGTGCTGGCTCCACGTTGTATTGGTGATTATCTATTGTATTTGGAAAGCAGTATCTACGCCCGAAGTTTGGATTCGAAACAAAGTTATTTCGAAGGCAAAATTGACCAGAAAGTTTTTCCGGAAAATGTTACAATTACCGACGACCCCAATCATCCTGACTTAATAAATTTTGATTATAACGGAGATGGGCATATTTACAAGAAACTTCCAATTATTGAGAAGGGTGTTTTCAAAAATTTCTTTGTCGATAACTATTACGGTCGTAAACTAAAAATGGATAAAAATGGTGCAGAAGGAGAAGCTCTTGTGATGGATACAGGCGATAAGGAGCTTAGTGAAATGATCGGTTCTGTAAAAAAAGGACTATATATTTCCAGTTTACATTATATGAATTTTATCAATCGACGTGAGACATCTATTACCGGGTTAACTCGAGATGGAACATTCCTGATAGAAGATGGGAAGATCACAAAGGTTGTGAATAATCTGCGGTTCACTGAAAATATTTCTGATATTATCAAAGGGATAACTGATATCGAGAATAAATCCTATACGATCCCCTATTCCAGCAATTATGGTGAATTTGGAATTTACAGCGCCAGAATGCCGCATGTGAAAGTTAATGGATTCAAAATTAGTTCATCAACAAAAACTGTGTAATAGCTCACGGATGAACACAGGAAAGCACGGATAAAAGTATGAAGTACGAAAATATAACTGAGAAAATAATTAAATCATTTTATAATGTATATAACACTTTGGGTTATGGTTTTCTGGAAAAAGTTTATGAAAATGCTATGATACTAGACCTTAGAAAAGCAAGTTTGAATTGTGAAAATCATATACCAATAAAAGTATATTATCATAATGAAATCATCGGTGAATATTTTGCTGATGTTTTAGTTGAAAAGAAAATTATTATCGAGTTGAAAGCGATAAAACAACTTACAAAACAAGATGAAGCTCAGCTGTTGAATTATCTATCTTCTACTAAAATTGAAGTAGGACTATTATTAAATTTTGGTGAACAACCAGAAATAAAAAGAAAGATCTTTGATAATAAATTGAAGAAATATAATATGTGAGAAAGGCTCACGGATGAATATAGAAAAGCAAGGGTTAAAGAATGAAAACTAAAATTTGGTATATATTTCCATTTTTTCTATATTTTATTTTGAATCCGTTAAATCCGTGAAGATCCGTGAGCAGAACTAAGGAGAAAAAATGAAAAAATTAGTTTATGATATAATCAATAAATTAAACGCTCAGAATATAACTTATGCTGATGTTCGTTTTACCGATACTGATAATCAGCAGATATATTTTGAAAAAGGTAAGTTAAAGTATTTTGGCTCTGACATGGATTCATTAGCTCTGGGGATTCGGGTTTTAGCGGATGGCTGCTGGGGTTTTGCCGGAACTACGATACTAACCCAAACTTCAATTGATAAGACTATAAAACGAGCAATTTCCAATGCTAGGGATGGAAGCAAATTTCGCAAAGAGCCTGCTTCTTTTAAAAAATTAAAACCGGTTCAGGACAGCTATCTTTTCAAACCAATTGAAGACCCATTCTTGATGGATGATAAATACAAGATAGATTTTCATGAGAAAGTTGCCCAGAAACTGGTTGGGAATGAGAAGATAGTATATTCTAATGTCTACACAGAATTCTACAGACAATACAAGATATTTGCCAATACTGAAGGAACTTTTGTGGATTCACTGGTTTATGATACAATGCCGATGGTGTATGTTCTCGCTTCTAATGGTAAGGAATCTATGAGCAGAACTTATCCTGGGCACATGAATGGCAGGCGTGGTGGCTTTGAAGAAGTAAGAAAAGTTAAGCTGGAAGAAAATACCGATACAATAATTGAAGAAGCTATCAAGCTTTTAGATGCACCGAGAATTAAAGAAGAACGAGCTGATATCATTATCGGAAGTGGTCATCTTGCTTTGCAACTGCACGAATCTGCCGGACATGCCACCGAAGCAGACAGAATATTCGGTAAAGAAATTTCCTATGCCGGAAAGACGTTCATAAAACCCGCAATGCTTGGGAATTTCAAGTACGGTTCTGATCTTGTGAATATTTACAGTGACAGTACAAACAAAGGTGGAATGGGTTATCACATTGTGGATGATGAAGGAACACCTGGTGCTACAATTGATATTGTGAAGAACGGTATACTGGTAGATCAGCAGACTTCTCAGGAAAATGCTGCTTTGCTTGGTGTTCAGCCAAGTTCTAACATGTTGGCATCCTATGCCGATGATATTCCACTCATCCGCATGACAAATTTCTGTTTGGCTCCCGGGAAAGGTAGTCTGAAAGATTTGATAAAATCCACTGAGAATGGTTACTACATTGACTTTACAAAAACATGGAGCATCGATGACAATCGGAATAATTTCCAATTTACAACCGAGATCGGCTGGAAAATAGAAAATGGAGAGCTGAAACATATTGTAAAAGAACCAACATATTTTGGAATTACTCCTGAATTCTGGGCAGCGTGCGACGGTATTTGTGGTGAAGAAGAATGGGATTTTCAGGGCACATTCCATTGTGGGAAAGGTGAACCCGGACAGGCTATGCACCTCTCTCATGGGGTTGCTCCGGCAAGATTTAAGAATATTGTTTGCAATGTGAAGGCGTAAAAGACCTCACTCCAACCCTCTCCTGCGAGGAGAGGGAGCAAAAAGCTGGTTCATTCCGGCTGTTGCCGGATTGAACTAAAATATTTCGGACGCATCAAAATGATAAGTTCTGCAATTGCTTTTTTCAATCCATCTATTCTGTGAGCAATAAAAAAAGGAAAGAAATGAAAGAAAAAGAGAAAAAAACCTATTCTTTAGTGTTCGTGAAAGCAGATGATAAAGAGTTGATTAAACAAATGTATAAATGGCAAATTGCAGAAGATGAGAAAGAAATGATGTGTTGTACATGGTTACCTGAAAATCAAACTCAAGAGTACAGTGAAGAGAAATTTGAAATTTTTTTTAATTCTTTGAAATCTAAATTAGGTTCTCAAGTCAATTATGCAATTCTAAAGAATAATGATTCAGACGAGTATTTAGGTTGGATAAATTCTTTTAATTATAATCCTCGGAATTTCAGTATTGAGATCAGTTATTATTTTCCAAAAGAAAACAGAAGAAAAGGTTATGGAAAAATAATGATGTCATTATTCCTGAAAACAATGTTCAATTTTGAAAAGATGAATCTAAATAAGATCTATGCAGAAACTTATAAAGGGAATATAGGATCTAAAAAGTTACTTGAACAGTTTAGTTTTCATCTTGATGGAATGATGAGAGAACATTATTGGTTTGATAACGGAAAATTAAAATATGATCAGTTGGTTTATTCTCTCTTAAGAGATGATTGGGGAAGAATGACAAATGAAATAGTTAAGATCAATTATGAAAATTAATAAAAATCAAATTCATTTTACAATAGATAATTAGGAGGTTATTATGAATAAATTCTGTCATATTGAAATTCCTGCACCAGATCTGGAGAAAACCGTAAAATTTTATACTGATGTCTTCGATTGGGAAGTTGAAGTTTTGAAAAATGGAAATTATGCTTTCTTCAAAGATGGTTTAGTTGGTGGTGGATTCGATCCTGACATGAAAGTTAGCAAAGGTGGACCCAATTTGGTAATCGAGTGTGATGATATTCCAACCAAAATGGCTGAGATTATTGCAGCCGGTGGAAAACAGACATTACCGAAAACAGAGATCGGTGATGATATGGGTTTTTATGCATCATTTTTAGATGTTAACGGAAACCGTCTTTCTATCTGGAGTAAAAACTAATTCTTTTAGTATAATAGCTCACGGATATACACAAACAAACAGAGGTAATAACTAATGAAAATGAAATCAAAAGCCATAATATTAATTTGTTGTATATTACTGATTATTCCCAATATCCTTTCTGCACGATGTAATGAATGGGCTGCATATTTCAAAAAACAATTCATAACAGCTTATGCAGAAGTTAATGGGAACCATTGGTTAGGTACAAAATGTGGATTAATCCATTATAACTCAGAAACAAAACAAACAAATTACTATTTTACAAATTCAGATACTACAAATTCAAAATACAATTTTAGACAGATATTGATAGAAAATCCAAATTCAATTTGGGTTTTGCTGTGGAACAACGGGATAGCTCATTTTCATGATTCTGAATGGAACATTTATAATCAAACAAATTCAATTCTAAAAAGTAATGAGATGATTAAAGCTGCAATTGCTCCTTCTGGAAGAAAATGGTTTCTTACCAAGAATGCAATATATTCCTTAAAAGATCAGAAATGGGAAGAGTATACAAAAGAGAATACTTCAATGCTTCATTTTCCTCTATTTGATGTTGCTGTAGATCAATTAGATCAAGTTTGGTTTTCTGGATACTCAATATTTCGTTTTGCTGATGAAATTTGGTCTAAATATGATGCTTCGAGTAGTAATATCCATACAACTCCTGACAATACTGTATGGTTATTCTCAAGAGGTTCATTCTATAAAATTGAAAATAATAATCTAAAGAAGATGGAATACGATCTTTCGGAATTCCATTTATATGTTTCAACTTTTATTGTAGATGAAAATAATTCTATATGGGCGATTCTGGAGGTTGGAGATGATGAAGATGAAATGGATTTGATTTGTATTAAGGATGGAAAGGCTACCATTAAAACGGTTTTAGCTTATGCTTGGCCTTTCGGATTATATCTGAATTCAACTGAGGAATTGATTATTTATACAAGTAAAGGATTATATAAAGTTAAAAATGGAGATCTCTTATATATTAATTATTTCAAAGAAAACATTCCAGAAGGAATTTGTGAAGATGGACAGTATCAGGATCTTAAATACTCCCTTCTTGAAGGAAAAGGAAATTTAGTGAATTATCAAGAAGAAGGACATTGGATATATAAAAATGAAAATAGTCAGATTATTATGGAGGGAGATTTCAAAGCTGGGAAAAAAATAGGAATTTGGAAAACTTATTTTTATAACGGTTCAATAAAATTTATAGTAGAGTATGAAAATGGTTTCAAAAATGGTTATTATATCGAGCATTACAAAAATGGTGATAAATGGAAAGAGGGGAATTATTCCAAAGGTATAAAAACAGGGGAATGGATTAGTTGGTTTAATAATGGGAATATTAGTGAAAAGATGGAATATGAGAACAATATAAAAAACGGTACATATACAACTTACGATTACAAGAATGGTGCTTATGGTGAAATAGAATATGTAAATGGGCATAGTGTAAGTGAATGGAATTATTTTAGCCCCGATGGAAAACCAATTTATTCAATGAAATTCCCAACTGCAATTAAACAACCAAACAAATTAAATAGAAACGGGAACAAACAAGGGTCGTGGATAATATTCATGGATAGAAGTTTCAAACCTTTAGAATCGGCTGAAAATGCCTATTATTACCGTATTGCAGAGTATGATAATGGGGTTCCTCAAGGTATAGTATGCGACTATTATAAGGACGGTACACTTCAATTTGAAGGAAAACTGATCTCAGAGTTTCCTAGTGTGTATGCAGGAAAGATAAGAATATATAATCATGGAAAACTAAAAAAAGAACGGGTATATTTTGATAAAGATAAGGATGGCTTGGAAGAAATTTGGGATAATAATGTTCTAATAAGCAAAGGGTATTATAAAAATGGTTTTCAAGATGGTTTCTGGATTGAGACAAGTAATGGTAGAAAGCTTGAAGGAGATTACATTAATGGTAAGCGCAATGGTTTGTGGAAAACGTATACAGATAATGAACTAATAAAAATGACTTATTACAAAAATGGAAAGCGTGAAAAACCATTAAATTTAAAAGAAGTATATCCAACTAATTTTTTGAAGATATTAGAATATCATATCGAAGGACCAGTAATGATTAGTCCAATTTCTGCAGACACTTGGCCATTGAAATTATGTCTAAGCTATCTAATGAATAAGATCGAGTCTACAAAAGAGTGTGCACCTGTGTTGTCATCTGAAAGTTTGAATTGGCCCAAAGTTGATACATCTACGATAGGTCGTGAAGCAATGTATATGCTGCAGGGATTTATTGATGGGAAATATCCACCAACAGAATGCTCAGTAACTGATTTCAATCCCAAAGTAAAGTATTACAAGAAATGGTGGCAAAAATACCAAAATGATTTAGGAAAAGAATAGGGAGTGCATTTGAATAAAGGTGTTGTATACGCAATAGGAGCTTATCTCCTTTGGGGATTTTTCCCGATCTTCTGGAAAGTTATCAAATTTATTCCACCTTACGAGATACTAAGCCATAGGATTATCTGGTCGTTTGTTTTTCTATCGATTATTCTTACTTATAAAAAGAATTGGAAATGGCTAAAAGAAGTATTTTCACATAAGAAAACACTTATGATCTTTACTATATCTTCTTTATTGTTAGCAATAAACTGGATGTTATATATTTGGGCGGTTAATTCCGATTATATTATTGAAGCAAGTTTAGGTTATTTTATAAATCCACTATTTTCAGTTTTTCTAGGTGTTTTGTTTTTGAAAGAGCGTCCTCGAAAATGGCAATGGATAGCATTTGGGATTGCAGGGATTGGAGTTTTGTATTTCACTTTTGTTCATGGAAGCTTTCCTTGGATAGGGTTGTCTCTTGCTTTCACTTTTGGAATATACGGATTACTGCGTAAAACAGATTCTCTTAATTCAACCGAAGGATTAACTATGAACACAATGATGCTGTTCATCCCGGCACTCATTTTCTTGTTATTTAGAGAGTTTTCAGGTGTCGGTTCATTCGGACATATCGATCTTAAATTTAATTTAATGCTGATCATGGCTGGAGTCGTAACTTCTCTGCCACTCATATTTTTTGCATCAGCAGCAAAGAGAATTGCCTTATCTACACTGGGCATATTGCAATATATTGCACCGATCCTTCAATTCTGTGTTGGATATTTTCTTTACAAAGAATCACTTGATTCTAATAAGTTAATTGGATTTGTTTTTGTTTGGATCGCTTTGATGATCTATACAGTAGAAAATATTATTGAAAGAAGGAAAATGAGAATTACTACATGATAATTTTGCAGGTTCATTCTTTTAGATTGAATCGTAACATTTTGGATGCATAAGAATGATACGTCCTCGGTTATTTTTTATAATCTGTTAAATCCGTGAAGATCTGTGAGCCATTAAACAGGAGGAAAAAAATGGAAATTAGACCCGACAAAAAATTGATCACAAAATCGTGGTTAATACTTATATCATTATCAATTGTAATTGTACTTTTCGCTTGTCTGTTACATATAATTCCGGCATTAGATAATGATGTTGATCTTGAACAATTTTCTTTTTATCTTTGGAGAATAGTGTTCATTGCTATCATTTTAATGTGGATAATTGCTGCGCCAATAATCATTTTGTGGATCAAGAATTTATCATATTTTATTGAAACCGATAAGATCGTAATCAATAAAGGCATCTTAACTAAGATCAAACAGAATATTCCATTTAGAATGGTTACAGATTTCATGCTGGAAAGAACTCTTTATGACAGATGGTTGGGAATTGGCTCGATAAAAATACAAACTGCAGGGCAAACCCAAAATGCAACAGGTTATGAAGGTAAACTTGCCGGACTTATAAACTGGGATGAACTGCACGAAAAATTAAGATCAGACCTCACAGAAGCAAGAGCATCAACTAAAGAAATTTCCGAACCTCCAAAAGTTAATGAAAATGCTTTGGAAAATATTCTTATCGAACTTAAAAAGATTAGTAGAATATTGGAAAAAGGGAAATAATGAAACTAAAAAGAACTCATGTTGGTAAGAATTATCAGATTATGTTTATGTTTTCTCTGATTATTGCATTTACGGGATGTCTTCCCAGTTATCATTACGGATATATGGGTACAGAACATGCTGCTCTTTTGAACAGTCGTGATAAAGGACTTACTAATTACTCTGGAATAAGTGTGTCCACAGGTGGAGCATCTAATGAAGGTGAAAATTCTACAACACTGAAATTACGGCATCAATTCAATTATACTTATAATTGGTGTTCATTTTCTGCTCATGCTGATGTCTACAGAGGATTTCATTCTGTGGAAGCAGTTGAAGAATATGCAGGGAATAGCTATGATTATTACGGGATAGCCCCTCAATTGATGGCTTCTGTATTTTATCCATTTAAAGCTGGTCGTTGGGGTGTTTATAGTTCAATTGGTACCTTTTGGGAGTTCGGTTCATACCCGGATTGGCTTGAAAAAACTGAAAATGATAGTTTATTTATTTTTCATGATGATGATTATTTAGGTAAAATTTGGTTTGGTAGTGTAGGGATCTTACATGAAGTTATTCATTCAGAAGATAAAATGCTGACTTTTCAATTAGGAACCGGCAAACCGGGACTTATTCATGGTAATTTAAGTTTTCATAATCCAACATATATAGTTTCGTTTGGAGTAAGCCTTCTCTTTGATAGTAATGGATCGCTTTTCATTAATTATATGAGAAAATGGTAGTTGCTTTAAATAATTGAAGGGATAGATAATTATTATTAGCTGGTTCTCCGATTTATCGGAGTAGATTGAACCGAAATGTCTTGGACGCATCAGAATGATACGTCCTGCATATGTTGAACCATAAATGTGGGGGATAAAAAAATGGTATATATCGGTGTTGCCTTAATTATTAGTAGTATCTTTTTCACAGCTTGGTCATTGGTTAAAGATAAGCCAAACCCAAAAGGAATTATCTCTTTATGTCTATGTACAATTTTTGCAGGTATTTTTTTAATTGTTAATGAAAGGGCAACTGAGATTGTGATAAAAGAAGTTGGAACAATAAAAATGGTTGTAAAACAAGTTAGAACTGATGCTGAAGAAATTCATAATCTAAGAACATATTTAGATAGTATGTTCACAATAGATTCTAGTGGTCAAGTTCAATGGCATAGAGAACAAAATATTGGAAATTCTTATTGGGGAGATAATCCTGGAGTAGTAACAACCGACTATATGACAATTAGCGGGACAAACTCATCTACCAATGGCTTTAACTGGCAGATTGGCGGATATAATATGCTTACTATTACCAGAGATGGTGATGGCGCAGGTGATAGCGATACACCACGAGTTATAATTAATAGCGTTCTCGAATTAACTCCTCGAAGTGCTGCTCCAACACCAGCCAAAGAAGGATTGATTTATTATGATAAGGATGACCGTGAATTAAAAGTATATAATGGCTCAAGTTGGAAGATTGTAACAAATGATTAATGTTTGAGGTATCTAATGCAATATCGTAAATTATGCGGAGAAGAAGTTTCAATTCTAGGATTTGGCACAATGCGATTTCCAGTACTGGATAAAAACCAAAAAATGATCGATGAAGAAAAAACGGAAGAGATGCTTGATTACGCGATTGAACATGGGGTTAATTATCTTGATACCGCTCAACCTTATCATGGGGGAGAAAGCGAGAATTTTGTAGGAAGATACTTAAAAAAGCGAAATTTACGAAACAAAATATTACTGGCAACGAAACTTCCCGCTTGGCTGATAAAAGAAGAAGCAGATTTCGATAAACTATTTAATGAGCAACTGGAAAAACTCCAAACAGATTATTTCGATTTCTATCTTCTGCATGCCTTAAATGAAAAAACGTGGCAGAATATTAAAGATCTCGGTGTTTTACAGTGGTGCGAAAAAAAGAAAGCAGAAGGAAAGATCAAACATATTGGATTCTCCTTTCATGATTCCTATTCTGTATTCAAAAATATAGTTGATGCTTATGATAATTGGGAATTCTGCCAGCTTCAGTATAATTATATGGATCTAGAATTTCAAGCTGGTAAGAAGGGATTTGAATATGCCATTGAAAACAATATTGAAGTTATTGTAATGGAACCACTTCGAGGTGGTCAGCTTTCTAAAATTCCACCGCCAGAAATTGAGAAGCTGTGGCAGAAATTTTCCCTAGAAAGATCCTACTCTGATGGTGCTTTGCAATGGGTATGGGATAAAAAGGAAGTTCCTATTCTTTTAAGTGGAATGACAATTTTGCAGCATGTTAAAGAAAATATAGAAAGTGCTAAAACGGCAAAAATTGGAAAGTTCTCCAAAGAAGAACTGAATCTTTTTGAAACCATTAGAAGAGCATATTTAAAACGATCACCTTTTTTCTGTACAACATGTAAATACTGTGAACCGTGTCCTCATGGTGTTTCAATCTCATCCGTTTTAGGGCTTTACATGATGAATGTAATGTATGATGATCTGAAGCGGAGTCAATTTTCTTATGATTTTTTTCTAAGGGAAGAAAATAGGGCGGATAAATGTATAGAATGCGGTGAGTGTGAACCAAAATGTCCGCAGCAGATCGAGATAATTAAATGGCTTAAAGAATCACATAAGGTTTTGAAGAAGGATAGGTAAAAAATGCACTATATTTTATTAGGTTTTGCCCCCGGATTATACTGGTTATGGTATTTTTATCAGCGTGATAAACTGGAGCCCGAACCCAAAAAACTGATTTTTGTTTCTTATTTTCTGGGGATTCTTGCAGCAGCTCTTGTTATATTTATCCATATGCCTTTTAAATTGAATTATTTTGTAGGTGCTGTTGTATCAGCTCCCATTTTTGAAGAGCTTGCAAAATTTTTGATGGTGTGGGCTTATTTGTATCGAAACAAGAATTTCAGTGAACCTATGGACGGCATTGTGTATGCATCAGCAGTTGCACTGGGTTTTGCTTCTATAGAGAATGGACTGTATCTCTTCCGGATAAACCAGCAAGCTCAATTCCTGCTTTCCAATACAATACTGATTAGAGCGTTACTTTCTGTGCCTGCTCATGCTCTTTTCTCAGGCATCTGGGGATATGCATTAGGAAGGAAAAAATTTGATAAAAAGAGTCCCCGCTTTATTGTAGTTTATGGGCTTCTACTAGCGATGCTGCTCCATGCTCTTTTCAATTTCTTATGCTTGATTCAAATATATTCATCTTTCGGGTTGCTTATTCTTACAGCCGTGATGTGGGGTATTATGAATAAGAAAATAACTAAGGCAGAAACTGCATCACCTTATGCTCCAAGATCATTCTTTGGCTGGAAGAAAAAAAGAAAAATAAGAGATAAAAAATGAAGACAATATTGACCTTGGTTTTATTAATCGGCATTAGTAGTGTTTATTCTATCACCCTAAAGGAAGTTTATGAAACTGCTCCCACTCAGGGTGAGTATGATAAATATCTAGTTTTGGAAACAGGTGTAATTTACACAGGTGGACTTCTCATCGGCAAATTTTATGATCCCATTATTGATGAACTATCTGGTCAGGAAGGATTGGATGTCCGCATCGAGGGGAACGGTGCAATATTAGATCTCGAAGGTGAGCAGATCTGTATCTCATACTGCAATAATAAACTTGATATCGACAATTGCATAATAATAAACGGAAATATTAGATATCGAGGATTTAATAATCCAATCGGGGAAGTAATGCCAACTGGCTATATTCAATATTGTACATTTTATAAACCTCACGATTATGCGATCCGTCTACAGGGTGCAGGTGGGAATATAACTCTCGAAAGGAATATATTCGTTGATGCAGTTGATACCGGAGATGATTTTACTCATTTAACCGGTATGCCGATGGAATGGCTGCCAACAGGATCAAATGTAGCGATTAGTATTTTTTATGGAACTTATGGAATTCCAACTTTAATCGATAACTGGTCATATCACTCCGATGAAGAAATAAATTCTGATGCAACCAAACATTTTGTGGAATTATGTGAGTATGGTTGAACCCCTCCGCAAGCGGTCAGTTGGGCTGCCGGTAATAATGTAATTGGAATCGATCCTCTGCTTGTTGATCCGGAAAATGGAGATTATTCTCTGATCCCTGGATCTCCCGCAGAAGGCTATGGCTGTCAAATATTCTTAATAAATTCAAGACATGTTTATTTACCTGAGAAAGAGGTGACCTTACCAGCAAAAAGTACCTTTGGAAGAAGTTCTGTAGAAGTAGGAGGGAACATAACCTCAGATGAATTTTGGAGTGCTGATACTGTAAAAGTTATAGATGATGTGATAATAGAAAATGGAGTTACAGTGAGCATTGAAGCAGGTGTTAAAATAGAATTTCAGGATTTTTATTCGATAGATGTAAACGGTACAATCCTGGCTTTAGGTGAACCTGAAAATGTAATTCATTTCACCAGTCTGCAACCGGAATATTTCATGATAGATCATACTGAATACGGTGCCTGGAATGGACTTAAATTTAATAACATTTCCACTTTGAATAGTGGTTCAAAATTGGAATACTGCATTTTTGAATATTCAAAATCTTTCGAAGAAAAAGGTGGTGTTGTTCAGATTTATAATGTTTCTGATCTTGAAATTACAAACTGTATATTCCAAAATAATGTTGCTGATTTTGGTGGGGCAATTAGTTTTGAGAATCATTCTGCTCCTAAGATCTTTGGAAACTTATTTGAAAATAATCATGCATTCATCAGTGGTTCTCCAATTTATTGTTCATACTCTTATCCTAGAATTGCAAATAACACTATTGTTTCTAACATTGTTCTTAATGAGGAAATATTTCATGAAACTGCAGCAATTCATACATTCATTTCCAAACCGCAGATCACAAATAACATTATTTGGAACAATGAAACAAATTTCTACGATCCGCACCAACTGATGAATTGTAAAGCATTCTATACAAGTTATAATGATATCGAATTTGGACATGATGGGAAGGGCAATATCGATCAAGATCCTCTCTTTATTGGAACAGGAATACATCCATTTGAATTGGAAATAGATTCTCCCTGTATTGATTCAGGAACTTTTTCACTTCCTTTCGGCTTTGAATTTCCAGAATTTGATCTCGTGGGGAACTCCCGTGTTTACAACGATTCTATTGATATGGGAGCTTATGAATATCCCGAGCCAATAGGTAGTAATGAAAACACAATCCCTAATTCCTCATCCCTGATCTCTCATCTTTCTAACTATCCAAATCCTTTTAATCCGACCACAACTATTTCATTTGAATTAAACACCGAAATCACCGAAGGCACCGAACTTGTAATCTACAATTTAAAAGGACAAAAAGTGAAAAATATTTCCCTGAGCTTGTGTCATCCTGAGCTTGTCGAAGGGCGAAGGGGAGAAAAATACTCAGTTATCTGGAATGGTACAGATGATTCAGGAAAACCAGTTTCCTCGGGAATTTATTTCTACAAACTGAGAGCAGGAGATTTTCAGCAAGTTAAGAAAATGATGTTATTAAAATAGGAGAGAATTATGAAATTTGTATTAATTCTTACATTTTTGATAATAATAAATCCGATCTTCTCACAAACCGATCTGCAAACTGCAATGGATTCATTTTTAGAATATTACAATCCTAAGACGTTGAAATCAAAACCACTGAGCAAAGTTCCATGGACAAACTCAAGAGGAGATATCTTAAAAATAGATATCGACAAAGAAATCGCAACACAGATCCTACATGCAAATTATAAAAACTATGGATATATTTTCCCTGGTGAGATCATAATTGAAAATAATAATTTTATTGGATTAACATACATAATTATGTGTGCAGCAGGAGGACATTGTGAATATGAAAAATTTGCTATTATTCGAGCTAATGGTGAACTAATAACTGATTTTGAATATGGCAAACATCTTGCTAGTTATCCTGAGAAACTCATTAAGGAAAATGTTTATAAATCTGATTCGCTGATGATTTTCAAAACATCGTATATTGAACTTAATTCCCCAAATGATTCAATTTTATCAATTAAAATCGACATGGAAACGATTCATATTTCAGGTGAAGGAGAAATAAAAGTTGTTGCTCGAAACAAAATAGATACACAAAGAAAATATTATTGGATTTCAACAGATATAGCTCAGAATTCCACTCTTGCTAAATATAGTAAATTCGAGTTGAAAGAAATACGAAATGAAATTTTTGCATCTTATGGTTACATTTTCAAAAGTGAAAAATGGCGGAACTATTTTGAGTATAGAAAATGGTATAAAGCTCAATTTGAAGAAGTAAACGAGTCGTTATCTATGATTGAAAAAATGAATATTGAAAAAATTCTTCGATTTGAAAACGATGAAATCTACTGGAAGAAATATTATCAAGACTCTATTCATGAATCCAATAAACAAGACAGTATCCGATATGTAATTCAATATCCATCGAATTGGTTCGTAAAAATCGATTCATTTTCAACAAAGACTAGTTCAAAAGTTTTATTTATTGAAAACATCAAAGAGAAGGTGATAATTGCAGGTGGTGGCCCTTTCACAGAACATGGTAGCTCTTTCAAGGTGGCAGTATTAATCACTTCTCAAGGAAAAAATATCGAAGAATTTATAATAAATGGTGATATTCCTAACAGGGTGAAGAAACTACGACTTGAACAAGTAAAGAAGATGGAAATTGGAGGAATTGAAACCTTAGTATGGGTAGGGTCAGGTAATAATAGCATTTATGAATTTATGTATAATGGAAGGAGATTCCGAATAAGTTGTATGTCGGGAAGCAAAGAACAGTATAAGATAGATATGTTGATCTTCCAAAAAATGGTTGAGTCATTTAAAATAATTGAATAGTATTTGTTAAATAAATACAAGATAAGGAGTGATTATGAAAAACGAACGCAAGGGTCAGATAATTGCAGGAATAATATTAATACTTGTAGGTTTGTCGATCTCGGGATTAAGATTATTCGTTGGATTCCATCAGAATTCATTTATGCTGCTGCTTGGTGGTTTATTTATTGCAGCTTATTTCTACAAAGATTCCTATGGATTATTAATTCCGGGTTGTCTCATAACCGGACTCGGATTAGGAAGTTTTACTTATGGTTTTTTCTGGAATTTTCCTCATCTTAATACGCTAGGTTTGGGAATCGGATTTCTGGGCATATATGTTATCGATCGTCTTAATAAAGGTAAGACTCTTTGGTGGCCCCTAATACCAGGTGGGATTTTGTTAGTTGCCGGTTTGTCGTTTAGACCTTTTAGCATGTGGCGCTTTATTCATATCGGATGGCCTGTAATTCTAATAGCTTTAGGATTGTGGATCATTGCAAAATCAACAGGTTTAATAAAAAGTAAGAAGGAGAATAAAGAGGAACTATAAAGATAAATATTTACAAATCTAAATTTTTCTTCTTTATCTGTACGAGTACTGCACCCATAGCAGCTAAAATCATGCCAGTACTTTCTTGAAGAGTTATAGTTTCCCCTAAAAACACCCAGGCCAAGATAGCTATTTGGATGAGCATGGTTCCGTTGATTATACTTGATTCCATAGCTGTGAGTGAACGTAGTGTATGATTCCATAATGTGAAGGCAAAAGCCGTATTTATACCAGCCAGCCAGAATAAATAAATCCAGTTTCTGCCACTGATAGTTGGCAATCCATTTGTAATAAGACCAACAACAAGAAGGATCACGGCACCGATTCCCATACTTACAAATGTAATAATAATCGGATGAATATTCTTACTACGATTTACGTCTCTACCAATTATTGCAGAACCTGCATTTGCCAAAACACCAAATATCATAATAGCTAAACCGAGGGCTCTATTCCCAACTAACACTACCGGAAAGAAATAAGTGAAGATCCCAATAAGAAAAAGTGCAGCTCCCATCCACTGTAGAATTGATGGCTTTTCATTGAGTAAGAAAATTCCCAGCACTGCTACGAGGATCGGTGTGAAATTCAACATCAGACTTACGGTGACAGAGGGTAAATAATAAAGTCCCAGAAACTGAGCTCCCTGGGTGAATGTATAAAAAATCAATCCAAGCAGGATCAATTTCTTCCATTGGATTCTTGATAATTTTGTTATTTCTGATCTATGTTTTGTGAACAGAATAAATGGGAGAAAAAATAACCAGGCTAAACCGTAGCGTAAGCCAGCATAAGTGATAGCAGGAATTTCTAACAAACCCTTCTTAATAAGAATGAATGATGTGGACCAAAGAAATGTAACCAGTATTGCTTGCAATATTGGTTTAAGATGAGAAGATTTATTCATTCGAATATTTCCTATGCTTTTTTGGCTTAAGAAAGCTAAAAAAATGACTTTGTTTAGCTATATTAATTTTCATAATAATTGTAATTTTGTAATTTGTACATTACTGTCAAGGAATCCTCCCTCTGTTAGAATATCAAATTACATATCATCAATATAATAATTCTTACATTTTACATTGACAAATATAGCAAATTCAAATTTCCAATATATAAAAAATATAAGAAAATCGGGAGTTTGATGAAAAAGATAGATCTTCATGTGCATACTAATTACTCAGACGGAATCTATTCACCTAGAGAAGTTTTTGAGTTTGCAAAAGAAAGTGATCATAGCGTGATCTCAATTACAGATCATGACAATCTGGATGGTTATCGTAATGCAATAAAGATCGCCAAAGAGATGGATATCGAATTGATTCCGGGCGTTGAGATTAGCTGTCTTCATAAAGATAAGGATGTGCACATTCTTGCTTATTATCTGGATCCAGATAACAAAGAGATCAATGAGTTGTTAAGCGTGATCTATGATAACCGTTTTCATCGTGCAAATTCAATGATTGAGAAGTTGAAGGAACAAGGTGTTCACCTTGATCATGATCAAATCTATGAGAGAGCAGGCGAAAATAATTATCTTGGACGTCCGCATTTAGCCTGGGCACTTATAGAGAATGGTTATTGCAAAAACAAATATGAAGCATTTGAAAAATATCTTGGTGAGCATTGTTATGCCTATGTCCCCAAAGCTTCTCCTACTGTAGAAAGGATAATTGAAGCTATCAGGAATGCTGGAGGTGTAAGTGTTTTGGCGCATCCATACACTCTGAGAAATGATGATCATATATATGAAATTATTAAGTTTGGTATAGATGGTTTGGAAGTGTTTTATGCGAAATGTAATGATGAAACTGTGTTGCATTACAATGATATAGCTCAAAGCAATATGCTCATTCGAACCGGTGGAAGCGACTTTCATGGAGAAGGATTGGATCTTGAAATTTTTAAAAACTATTCAGCCCCTGAATTTGTTTTGGAAGAATTAAAAAGTAAAAGAAGGTAAAGGCAATGAAAGATTTAGGAGAATTTCTAGATATAAATAAGACCAAAGGTTTACCGCGAACGTATAAATTTAATCAGTTCATACGCTGGTTTACACTCATTTTTGCTGCACTTGCAATAGCTTATTCAATATGGCTTATCTTTAATAAAGTTGATTCAGATTCATCCAAATTTGCCCAATTTGTTCCATTTGCTATAATGTTCCTCGCTCTAAATTCTTTTTTGAAAAATCTGTTTTCTTTGAATAAGATCAAGCTGACTCAGGAGATGATCTCCTTCCAATATTTAGGAAAAAAGAATATCAACATTATATGGGGATCGTTAACAAAATTGGAACTTAATGATGATAAACGAAGAATGATCCGCTTAAAATATAGTGTTGATGGAAAAGAACAATCATTAGAATATACACTCAGCTTCCCCAAACCATTGGAGATAGCAAATAGTATTGCAGAAATGGCTCCTCAAATTGAGTTTGATGAATTTATGGCAGCGGTGGTGATCACGGATAAAGAGAAGAAAGTATTTTTTGAAAAGAATAAGAAATGAAGATCTTGAATAATTGTCTCCATTTTAAGGGAGATATCCCTTGCAAACCGCATAAAATAAATGGTGTACACTGCGAAGATTGTGAATATTTCACTCCTATAGAAAAACGCATTCTAATCATCAAACTGGGTGCTGCCGGAGATGTAATTCGAACTACTCCAATTTTGCATAAACTACGGTCTGAGTTTCCCAAAGCGGAAATCATCTGGCTTACAGATTCTCCGCTATTTATACCGGAAAAGTATGTAAATACGATTCTAGAGTGGGATGAAAAAAATGTATTATGGTTGCAGAATCGTGAATTTGATCTGCTGGTGAATCTGGATAAAGACCTACATGCTCTGGCTCTAGCTGAAAGTATAAAGGCAACAGTAAAAAAAGGTTATCTCCCTGATGAATTTGGAAAATGTCAGTCTGCTGATGCTGATGCCGAACACAAATGGCAAACCGGATTGTGGGATGATCTCTGTATACAAAATCGCAAGAGCTATCCACAGGAGATCTTTGAAATGTTCGGCTATGAATTTGCAGGAGAAAAGTACATTCTAGATTCTCCAGAATCGGATATGGAATTTGATCTTCCTGATGGAAAAAGAATAATTGGTCTTAATACCGGGTGTGGTACACGCTGGCTCACCAGGCTTTGGGGTGAGAAGAACTGGATTGAGATTTCCAATAAATTACACGAAAAAGGATTTGTCCCGCTTTTGCTGGGTGGATCCATCGAACATGAAATGAATACTGAAATTGCAGCTAACTCAAAGGCGATCTACCTGGGTTATTTTGATATGAAAGCTTTTCTGAGCCTGTTTAAAAAGTGTGATCTGATTGTAACTTCTGTTACAATGGCAATGCACATTGCCATCGGATATGAAAAGAAATTAGTTCTTTTGAATAACATCTTCAATAAATATGAATTTGAACTATATGGTCTTGGAACAATTCTGGAACCGGCTGGTAAAGATTGTCTGGGATGTTATAAGAATACCTGTGAAATTGAGTGTATAAGCACGATCTCATCAAATTTAGTGTTACAAACAATAGAACAATTGTTAGGAAAATTGTTAGAATAATGAAAATCGGATTCTTAGGGCCGGCTTATCCTCTACGAGGTGGAATTGCACAATTTAACATGCTGCTGGCATTGGAATTGAAAAAAAAACATGAAGTAAAGATCTTTTCATTTTCTAAACAATATCCCAAAATCATATTTCCTGGTAAAGATCAAATTGATCATAGTGAAACTAAGCCGGATCTGGAAATTGAACCTATTGTAATTCCATACAATCCTCTCACTTGGTTTTCAGCAGTAAAGAAAATAAGGCAATGGCAGCCGGGAATACTGATTCTGAAATACTGGATTCCATTTTTTGCTCCGGTTTTTGGCTGGCTTATACGCAGATTAAAAAAACATAACATTAGAGTTATCTATGTGATCGACAATATTGTTTTTCATGAAAAATGGTATTTTGCAGAAAAGCTGACCAAATATGCACTTGGCAAAGCTGATGTGCTCATTACAATGTCAGATTCAGTGAATGATGATGCTAGAAGATTACTTCCCAAAGCTAATATTATTAAAGGTCTTCATCCCATCTACAATTGTTATGACTTAGGAAATTATTCCAAAGAATCAGCCAAAATAAAGTTGCAGGTAGAGAAGAAAAAAACCATTCTCTTTTTTGGCTATATCAAACCATACAAAGGTTTAGATTTATTGATAAGATCTTTCCCGTTGATCTTGAGGGAACTTCCGGATGCACATTTAATGATCGTAGGAGAAGTTTATGGAGATGATACTGGATATTTTGATTTGATAGAAAAGCTGAATCTGAAAAATGATGTAACTTTTATTAATAGATTTGCTACCAATGAAGAAGTAGAGTTATATTACAAAGCTGCCGATGTTTTAGCTTTGCCTTATACAAGTGCAACTCAAAGTGGAGTTGTTCAGATAGCTTATGACATGGAACTTGGCGCAGTGGCAACTCCTGTAGGAAGTCTAGCAGAATTGGTGCTGGACGGCAAAACCGGAATTATGGCTGAAGATGTATCTAAAGAAGCCTTTTCTGATGCTGTCGTGCGATATTTTGAATTAGATCAGGAACAGCTTATCAGAAATATCAAAGAAGAAAGTAAAAAATATAGCTGGGAAGCTCTGGCAAAACTAATATTAAATTCAATTTGAAATAAAAAAAGCCCGAAATAAATTCGGGCTTTTATAATATCTGATATAAATTGTTTACTGTCCGTTCATCTTAACATTTTTTATAGAGTCGATAGGACAAACTTCTATACATTTATCACAATCTATGCATGCATCTGTAATAATGTATTGCGCATCACTTTCAATGATAGCTGAAATGGGACATACGTCTATACAAACACCACATTTTACACATTCAGAAGTTATTATGAGAGCCATAATTTCTCCTTTAACTTATTTTCTAAAAGCACTATACTTCCATTATCTCAGTTTCTTTCAATTTGGCAGTATCAGTGATCTTTTTAACTAATTTATCTGTAAGTTCTTGAATGTCGATTTGAAGATCCTTCATGTTATCTTCACTGATCTTACTTTTCTTTTCCATATTCTTAGAAGCTTCATTACCTTCTCGACGAATGTTCCTGATCTCGATCTTAGCATCTTCGGCCAATTTTTTGATCTGCTTTACAATATCCAATCTTGTCTCTTCTGTTAAAGGTTGGAATGGAAGACGAATAACATTTCCGTCATTATCCGGAGTAACTCCAATATTGGAAGAAAGAAGAGTTTTTTCAATTCCTTCAAGAATAGATTTATCCCAGGGTTGGATCACAATAAGTCTTGGTTCCGGGATTGAGATATTACAAAGTTGTTTAATTGGAGTTGGAGCTCCGTAATAATCAATTTTGATATCGTCTAAAGCAGATGTATTTGCTCTTCCTGTTCTGATCCTGGAATAATGTTTTAACAATGAATTGAAGGCATTTTCCATTTTATCTGTTAGGTTCTGTATTAATTCTTGCATGATAACTCCTTACTTATGCACAAAGGTTCCTACATCTTTCTTTAAAATAGCTTCTTTTAAACTACCTTTTTTAGTAATATTAAATACCTTAATGGGCATATTGTTTTCACGGGCTAAAGAAAATGCAGTCATATCCATCACTTGCAATTCTTTATCAAGAACTTCACTGAATGTAATATCAGCGATGAATTTTGCATTTTTATCTTTTATCGGATCAGCACTAAAAACGCCATCTACTTTAGTTCCTTTAAGAACTATATCTGCATTCAATTCAATAGCACGAAGAATTGCTGCAGTATCTGTTGTAAAGTATGGATTTCCAATACCACTGCAGAAGAAACATATTTTTCCTTCATTTAGGGAAGTAGTCGCTCTGTTTGGAGTATAAAATTTTGCTACTTTATCAACTTGAATAGCAGAATAAATTTCAGTACGATAATTTTTCTTCTGCAAGACACCACTCATTATCAAAGCATTTTGAATAGTTGCCAGCATGCCAACGTTATCAGCAGTAAAACGGTTAATGTGTTTACCAACTTCTGAAACACCTCGGAAGAAATTTCCTCCTCCCAATACAATGCCAATACTATATCCCGCTTTTCTAATAGAGATAAGGTCTTCGATAAGATTTTCAACACTTTGCATATCAATGCCGAATCCTTTCTTGCCTGCAAGTACTTCTCCGCTTATTTTGAATATAACTTTGTGGATCTTTTCAGGTTTATATCTTCGCATCAGATCACTCCTAAAAATTCTTAGCCTTTCATTTGTTCTGCCACTTCAGCAGCAAAATCTTCATTCCTTTTTTCCAGACCTTCACCGAGTTTAAAACGAACTACAGAAACTATTTTCATATTTCCTGCATAGTTTTCTACGGTTACTTTATCGTCTTTTACAAATTTTTGTTGAAGAAGGCAATTCTCTTCGAAGAACTTATTCATCTTGCCAATAAGGATCTTATCGATAATGCTTTCCGGTTTGCCCTGCTCGATAAGTTGAGCTTTGAGAATACTTCTTTCTTTATCTAATATTTCTTGTGTAACTTCAGATTTATCCAAAAAGTCCGGAGACATTGCAGCAACGTGCATTGCAATATCTTTTGCTTTTGCTTTGTTCTCATCTGTTACATCACCGTCCAATTGAAGTGCTACACCGATCTTCCCACCCATATGAAGATAGGTAGTTACAAAACTAGCGGATGTAACTCTTGCGAAACGACGGATATTCATATTCTCACCGATCTTTGAAATAAGTTCGGAAAGTTTAAATTCAATAGTAGAACCGTCAATTTCAATAGCTTTAAGTTCATCAACAGATTTCAGTTCATTTTCAATAACAAGTTTTGTTAGTAAATTCCCAAAATTTTTGAAGTCTTTATTTTTTGCTACGAAGTCAGTTTCGGAATTAAATTCTACAAGTACTGCAATTTTTGCATCATCGGAAATTGCGTTGAACACAAGTCCTTCAGCGGCAATTCTGCTTGCTTTTTTCGCAGCTTTGCTGATGCCTTTTTCTCTAAGATAATCAGTAGCAGCTTGTAAATCTCCATTTGTTTCAATCAGAGCTTTCTTGCAATCCATCATGCCGGCGTCAGTTTTTCCTCTGAGCTCCATAACTAATTTTGCTGAGATATTCATAATATATTTTTCTCCTGGTCTAAAATCTTTTTTACTAAGCTTCTTTTTCAGTTTTCTTAGTTGTTTTCTTTGGTTTATCTTTAGTTTCTTTTTTTTCTGTTTTTTTAGTTGTCTTCTTAACCGGCTTGGAAACTTCTTCTTTCTTCGTTTTTTTTACAGTTTTCTTAGTTGTTTTCTTTGGTTTATCTTCAGTTTCTTTTTTTTCTGTTTTCTTAGTTGTCTTCTTAACAGGCTTGGAAGCTTCTTCTTTTTTAGTTTCTATCTTAGCTTCCTTTTTTGGTTTATCTTCAACTACTTCTGTTTCTTTTTTTGCTTCAATTTTCTTAGCTGGTTTGGAAGCTTCTTCTTTCTTAGTATCTTTCTTCACTTCTTTTTTAGCTTCTTTCTTGGGTGCATCTTCTACCTTTTTAGCAGCTTTTTTCTCAACAACTTTTTCTTCAGCTTTTTCTTCAGCTTTTTCTTCCTTCTTATCTTCCGGTAGAACTATGTCTGCACCTTCGAGTAATGCTTGTTTCCCTTCGATCACGGCATTTGCCATAACATCTGTGATAAGCTGAATAGCTCTGATAGCATCGTCGTTAGCAGGGATTACATAATCTACAAAGTCAGGATCTGCATTTGTATCAACCATTGCAACAATTGGAATGCCAAGTTTTTTTGCTTCTAAAAGCGCGATATTTTCTTTGATGATATCAACGATAACAACAGCACCTGGAAGTTTATCCATATCCCTGATTCCAGCAAGACCGAAATGGATCTTGTCATAAGTGCGTTTCATTTTAGTAGCTTCAAGTTTAGTAAAACTATTGATAGTTCCATCTTCTACGATCTGCTCATAATATTCCAATTTTTCAATACTGCGTCGAATAGTTTTCATATTTGTAAGCATTCCACCATACCAACGGTTTGAAGCATAAAACCCGCCACATTTCTTAGCTGCATTTACAACTGCTTCCTGTGCTTGTTTCTTAGTTCCAACAAAAAGTACTGTTTCACCTTTTGAAACGATATCTTTGATGAACATATAAGATTCATTGATTGCATCGAGGGTTTGTTTAAGGTCTAAAATATGGATACCATTTCTTTTGATGAAAATGTATTTATCCATTTTTGGGTTCCACTTATAAGTTTGGTGACCGAAGTGAACTCCGCTCTCTAAGAGAGACTTCATTGTAACTACTGACATTTTTTTCTCCTTTATTTACGGTTCTTTTTCTCCTATCCGGTTTCGTCTGCAATTCAATCCGGCAGTTGCCGGACACCGCTCTGCATATATCCGAATAGTGTGATCAGTTTATAATATTTAAACTGAATAATTGATCAACGTTTAGAGAATTGGAATTTCTTTCTCGCTTTTGGCTGACCCGGCTTCTTTCGTTCTACCATTCGTGGGTCACGAGTAAGGAATCCATGCTTCTTTAATTCACCTTTTAATTCTTCATCATATTTTACAAGAGCACGAGCTATACCATGACGAATCGCACCGGCTTGACCGGAAAGACCACCACCATTAACATTAACGTTAATATCAACTTTATCGGAAAGACCGACAAGTTTGAGTGGCTGTTCAATGATCATTTCGAGGATTTCACGTTGAAGGTGTTTTTTCATTGTGATCTTATTTGCAATTCGTTTACCTGTTCCAGGGGTTAAGCGAACTCTTGCGACTGATTTTTTTCTTCTTCCTACAGCATCAAAATATTGCATTTGATATCTCCCTAACTAGATAAATTGAGTAGCTTGGGAGTTTGAGCTTTGTGAGGATGCTCGGTCCCAGCGTATACTTTAAGCTTGTTGAATATCTGTCTTCCCAAGATGTTCTTCGGAAGCATTCCTTTTACAGCATGTTCTATAATTCTTTCAGGATGTTCCTGAATCATTCTTTTGAATGGGATAACAGTTTGTCCATCCGGATAACCACTATAACGTTTATAGGTTTTCTGTAATTCCTTATTTCCTGTAAGCCTGACTTTCTCAGCATTGATAACTACAACGTAGTCACCGGTATCGAGATGCGGACTAAAATATGGCTTGTTTTTTCCGCGGAGGATCGTAGCGATTTGTGTCGCTAATCTTCCTAATACCATATCTTTCGCATCCACCAGATACCAATCTTGCTTGATCATATCTGCTTTTGGAGTTTCAGTTTTCATTCTATCTCCTTATTTTTCTATACTATTTGATGATCGGACGAACAAAATATTTTACCAACGGTTTTACTGTCAAGTATACATTGAAATTAATAGCACTAAACTACTTTTATGTCACTATTTCAGATGTTCTATTACAGAAAAATATTGCCAAATAACTTTAAATTATAAAGTTGAAAATTAAATAAGTACAAAAGAGGTTTTATGAAAATTAGCGCATCTTTTATTCGAGCAATTATTATTATAATTTTACTCATAATTGTAATTAGCGATTTCTTCTACATCAAATACTTAGAAAAAAAGATGGATAATATCACGATCCTTACCAGTGAAGCGGATTCAATGGTTGCGGTAAATCCATCTTCATTTAAAGAACCGATTGTTGTTTTCACAGCAGATTTTATAGATAACTTCTATCATTATAGTTCACCTTTTAAAGATGGAATGGATTTTAATGAATTAATTAAAACTTATATTAGAAATCGCTGGTCAGACCATTATGGATGCGGGCGTGGAACTCGTGAACGTAAAAGGATCCATGAAGGTATCGATCTTTTCGTTCCGGAAAACACTCCGGTTTATCCACTTACAAATTTTGGTATAGTTACAGAAGTGAGCGATAATTCGCATTATCTGGTTCAAGTTCAATATGAAAAACCGGGTGGAATTATCGATTCAATGAAAATAGAATACGGTAAAACTATCAGAATTTTGTATCCGGAAGGGATTGAAAGTATTTATACTCACTTGAACGAAGTGTTTGTAGAACTTAACCAGGCAGTAGATAGAAATACTGTTGTTGGTCTTACCGGACTTACCGGAAATATTCGTAACAGCGGCAAACCTTCCCACCTGCATTTAGAATTGCGCGATAGTGAGAACAGATCATTTGATCCGAGGAACAGACTCAGATTCGAGCAGAATTCTGCAGCAAATTTTATAAAGCATATAAACATAGGTGATGAATAAAATAAGGAGAGTATTATGAAAAAGATAGGTTTGTATTTAGTTGTACTTGTGATGTTTTTATCCGGTTGTGCAGTGATGAACACATCAATGATGGAAACAGCAGAAACTACAAGACCCGGTCATCCAAAATTTGGAGTTGAGTATGGTTATGGATTGGATCTGACCTCCACAATGCTGATAACTAGCGTGGATAATGAAACTAACTTTGATGCTACCAGCTTGCTTTCTTTACCCATTTACGGTATGAAGGTCGGTGTTGGATTAACTGATAAAATGGATATTAACGGCAAATTCTGGGTATCGTTCGGTGGAATGGGCTCTAAAATATATTTGAAGCATCGTCTTCCATATGGCAGTGAAAAAGCATCGTTAGCTATAATGCCTGGACTCACCTATGTTACTACAGAATCTGACGATGAGGACGAAGGAGATAATTTCATTGAAATAGCAGAAATAAATTCCTTTGGTTTTGAAATTCCATTTCTGGCAACTTATAGAGTTGGGAAAGCACTGGCATTAACCGGAATGGCAAGATATAGTGCAGATTTTATCTCCATAGTAGAAGCCGATATTGATGAAGCATTTATGCTGAACAGATTTGGTCTTGTTGGTGGAATGTCACTTGAACTTGGTCCATTATATCTTAGACCGGAAGTTGGTGTAGAAATGGCATCTCAAAAATATGGTAATTTTGGATTAGCTCCCATTTTTGCAATTGGAGCAGGATTCGATTTTTAACATGAATGAATACGTAGTTAAAAGTTGGAACGATCTGCAGGAAAAATTGTTCGAAAATTCCTGGAATCCACGAATTGGAAGATATAGATCTAAGTTTGCTTTCAGAGGGCTATCCGATTGTGATTATAAATTGGAAACCACTCTGATGCGATTGGGTGGAGATTATTCACAACTGGAAAATCATCTGCTGAGAAATTTTAGCAAATATGCTCACCAAAATGTTGTTGAACGAGACTCGATGTGGCACTGGCTCTCTGTTGCTCAGCATCATGGGCTTCCAACACGGCTAATGGACTGGACGTATTCACCCTATGTAGCAATGCATTTTGCAACTGAAAATATTGAGAAATTTGATGTTGACGGTGTTATCTGGGCGGTTGATTATATTGAAGTAAATAAGAATGTTCCGGAAATACTGTGTAAAGAATTGCAAGAAGAAGGAGCGAATGTTTTCACAAGCAGAATACTACTGGATCATGTGAATTCTCTGGGTGATCTTATGAATCTTTCCAAAGATGATTTTATGCTGTTTATCGAACCGCCTTCCATTGATGACAGATTTATAAATCAATTTGCTTTTTTCTCAATTTCATCTAATCCGCAGTTAGCTATGGATGAATGGCTTAAAAAATATCCCAAGATCTGGATGAAGATCATTATTCCAAAAGAATTAAAATGGGAGATCCGTGATAAACTGGATCAGGCGAATATAACGGAACGTGTTTTATTCCCGGGACTGGATGGATTGAGCCAGTGGCTTAAAAGACAATATAGCCCGAAGGAATAATAAAACCCTGCAATCGTTTCTTTCAATGAAACATTCAATTAGCAATTTCAGGATTGGAAGAATGGTACTAATAGGAGACCTTGAAATCGTTTCTTTCAAATAGTCTTTGGAGTTAACAATTTCAAGGTTGGATTGTGGAAGAAGAAATTTGAATGAAACCATGCCAAAGGCAGATAAACCTTGAAAGGATTAAGCTGGAAGAAGTCTTGAATGAAACCCTTGCAAGGTTGGAGTAGAAAGATTAATGATTTATCAAAAAGACAATTATTATCACGTTTTCAATAGGGGATGTAACAAAGGGAAAATCTTTTTTACTGAATCAGATTACAATAACTTACTTTCCAAAATTAAACTAACAAAGAATACATACAAAATTGAAGTTATTGCTTATTGTTTGCTGCCAAATCATTATCATCTTATGTTATACCAAGCGTCCAATAAACCGATTTCAGATTGGCTAAGAGATTTGTTTAATGGTTATGCTCAAAGATTTAATCGCAAATATGATAGATCAGGAACAATTTTCGAAAGAACTGCAAAACCGAAATTAATAATATCTGATAAATATCTGATTGATGGAATTCATTACATTCATTCAAATCCGTTTAAACATGGGATGGTGGATAATCCTGATGATTGGAAATTTTCGAGTCTTTCGGAATATCTTAATAATAATAATGTGTTTGTCAGTAAGAGAATTGTAGGGAATTATTTCTATCAGGATTATACGTATCAAACTTCATTTCAAGAATATATAGAAAGTAATAAATTTAAAGAAGAATTAGATTAAAAGAGATCCTGCAATCGCTTCATTCAATCAATCTTGCAATTAGCAATTTCAGGGTTAGTGAAAGTAGAAAAATTGATGGAAGAAACCATGCCAAAGGCAGATAAACCTTGAAAGGATTAATTTGGTAGAAGTCTTGAGAGAAACCCTTGCAAGGTTAATGTTACTAAAATTATTTACTTCTCTATTGCTAACCTGAAAAGTAAAAGTGACAAAATTATTGTAATTGGTGTGAAAATTAGTTTTTCCAGAGTTACTCCGGAAGCTAAATTACCAATTATATTTAATGTAAAATAACCAAAAATAATCCAAACTGTAATATTAGTTACTTTTCTAAATTTTATATTTATGCTTTGTCTCAGTTTTGCAAAGATAACTCCTAATAATATTAATGAAGTAACCAGACTGAAGATCTCAAGTTTTAATATGGTTGCCTCATCTGTGGTTTTACCACCCCAGACAATATCTGACGGCACAACACCCAACAATAAAAGTATATGGAAGATGATCAACAATACAATTATTGCTATTGTTATCTTGCCTGCCAGTTTGAAGCTAATTAGGTTTTTCATTTATAGCTTCTCTCAAATGTTTCATCGTTCTCTCTTTATTAACTCCGAAACTGCAAATTCGAAGTCTAATTGTCAATATTAAAAAAGTTTAGTCGATGAAAAGTTGAAAAGTTGAGAGGTTAAAAAGAAAAAAACGGTTTGAGTAAATTTTCTCTAACCGTTTTTTAGGTTCGAGCCATCATTAGCTTATCCATATATTATGATCTCAGATAAGTTTTGATCTTTTTTTCTTCAGCCCATTTACGAATTAAGTTTTTCGTTTTCATTGTTCACCTCCACGCTATTTCTACTACATAATAAAGCAATCAGTGTGCCAAACACATAAGTGAATAAATAGCAAAGAAATACAGATATTTAAAATAATGTCCATATGTTCGATAGTGTACGAATTGTGTTCGAATATGAACTAAAATTAGGATGGAAAAATATGAATTGTGAAAAGTATCGTTATTTTGGTAAATCTTGTTCCTATTTCTTGCGAGAAGTAGTTTTTCTAATATTTTTCACATAAATATGTTTAATGTGAGATTTATTTTCAACTTCTCTTGCATCAACAGTAAAATGTTTTGATAATGATTTTATGAGAGGAGTCAGTTTGGGAAATCCATAATTCCGGGGATCGAAATCCGGTTTCTTCTTAATGATCAAAGCTCCAACGGCAGCCAGGAATGCCCAGCCATCATCATCAGCCAGATCATCGATCGAGTTTCTTAATAATTGGATAAATTGATTATTGATCGAATCAACTTCTGCTTTACGTACAGAAGAAATTATGGTTTTAGGAGTTTCTTTAGGAATTTCCAAGGCACTAATAATTTCAATATATATGAATTTGTTACAGGCTGCTATGAAAGGTTGAGGAGTTTTCTTTTCCCCGATCCCAATAACCACCATACCGGATTCACGTAGCCTTATAGCTAATCTTGTAAAATCACTATCACTGGAAACAAGACAAAATCCGTCCACTTTCTCACTATGTAGAATGTCCATCGCATCAATGATCATGGCAGAGTCGGTAGCATTTTTTCCAGTTGTATAACTATATTGTTGGATTGGTGTAATAGCATGTTTAAGTAAAGCCGGTTTCCAACCGGAAACAGTTGGTTTTGTCCAATCTCCATAGATACGCTTTATGGTTGGAGTACCAAATTTTGCGATCTCATCCAGCATTCCCTTAATATTTGAATAGGGAATATTATCTGCATCAATAAGAACAGCTAATTTCAAATCCTTTTCTTCTCTCATATCTGAATTCCACCCGTTTTTTATCCCTTAAGAACTATCTTTTAGAATGTCTGTGTAATCGGTAGGGATGATGTTAATTAACTCTCTTCTTTTTCAATTTTGTCATCAGCATTTTCTATATCTTCATCAATAACTTCTGATTTTTCTTCTTCAATACCTAAAGCTCTATTTAACTTTTTCAGGCGCTTCTCTTCTTTCTTTTTCTTACGTGCTAATTCTTTCTGACGTTTTTCATACGAATAGTTATTTCTAGCCATTTTTTATTCCTTTATGGTTTTTTTACAATTATTACTCTGTTCTGATTTTACACTCCCTTCCTCTTAATTTAAGGGGAAGGATTGAGGATGGGGTTTTATTCATTCAAAAACGTTCGGATCAGGTTAACGCAAACATGATATCTATATTCTTTATCGGAACGCAGATCAGATATTGGTGTTATCTCTTGCTGCAGGTATTCATCCACTTTATTGAAATCAATCTCTAATAAAGTTTTCCCCGTAACATATTTTTCAACCTTGAATAATCTGCGAGGGTATTCAGTAAGACTTCCAACAGCAAGTTTAATATCTGTTATCTTTTCTTTCGATACTTTTTTTATGCCGGCAACAGCTACTTTTGCAATTGCCAGAGAGTTTCGTGATCCAACCTTTTCATAGAAAGTCTGGTATTTATATTCAACATTTTTAGAGATAAGTATCTTGGTAATTAATTCATTATTCTTCATCACATTTTTTTTATAACCAATAAAAAAATCTTTTAGGAAAACTTCACGTGTAGTTGTTTTTGAACAGAGCATCAATTTGGCATCAAGAGCCAATAATATGGGAATTACATCAGCAGTTGGAGATCCGTTAGCAATATTACCGCCGATTGTGGCAGAAGATTGAATAAGTGGTGAGGCAAAATTCTGTAAAGATTTATGGATGAGTGGAATATGTTTCTTTATGATACGAGACTCAATAATATCTTTTAAGCTAGTTGTAGCACCAATTAAGATCAAGTCATTTTCCTCTTTAATACCCGAAAGCTCTTTCAGATGACTTATATAAATAATGTTCGGATCGCGAATTGTTCCATTTTTGATCTGAACATTTATATCAGTTCCACCAGCCAGCAAATATTGCTGTTCCATATTATCTAATGTTTCATAAAGATTATTTATATCTTTTGGTTTAATAAATTTCATGATAATTTCCTTCACTCTTATTAATTAACAATGTTGCAATTTTCATTCCCAAGGATAATCTAATTTGATCTTTCACATGCCAGCATTACAGATTCAAATATTTTCTTATATCCTGTGCATCTGCAAATATTTCCGGAAAGAGCTGTCTTTATTTTGTTAAGATCTTTTTCTCCATCAGTCTTTACATAATGGTAAGAACTCACAAAAAAACCGGGGAAACAAAATCCACATTGTACTGCGTTTGTTTCATCAAAACAATCGATAATAAGTTTACCGAGTTCAGTTTTAGAAATGCCTTCAACCGTCTCGATCTCTTTACCTTCAGCATGTATCGCATTAAGTATGCAGCTTGTTAGGGGTTTGCCATCTAAGAGGATAGTACATGCCCCGCATTCACCTTCACCACAGGCTTCCTTTGTTCCCAAAAGATTGAAATCCTCACGCAAAACATCCAATAAACGCTTCATCGGATCTACATTAATTGTAACTTTCTGTTTATTTAAAGTGAATGATAAGTTCATTTATATTCCTCCAAAATCCAAAATTCACCGCGGATGAACACGGATAATTTCACATCGTCTTTTTCTATTAAATCTTCTTTCATTTTTTCCCTATCAGCGCAAATCCGTGAAGATCAGCGGTCGGTTTTGATTATTTCTTTAAGTAATCTTTCCGGGATAAGCGGGTAT
>JAGLPW010000150.1 GCA_023137125.1 Candidatus Cloacimonadota bacterium
GTTTTCCAAATTTCGTTTAGAAGTCCCATTTTTCCTCTTATTTATAACTTATGACAGCCTTTTTGTTCTGCTTTTTGTCCACAGCCAGTAGGCTTACATCCCTCTTCTTTTACTTCATTAGAACAATGATTTTTTAGTACAGCTAATTCACAAGTTTTATTTACATCATCAAGTTTACACTCATCTGTACAAACGTGATTCTTAGCAATTTCACATTTTTCTGTACATACATGGTTTTTCCCTGCATTTTTCTCTGCACAACATGGCATCGTACAATCAGGTCCACATTCCTTTTTTACTTCTTCGTGCTTACTTTCTGTAATACCAGCTTGGTCTTCAGTTTTTTCGCTTACAACTTCTCCGAATAGATTCATTGAGAATGCTATCACCATCATCATTATTACGATCATACTTTTTTTCATTTTTTTCTCTCTCCTTTTTTTATTATTGCATCTTATATTTGGAGTTCATAATCGTATTACAATTTAGAATAACACGGTTATGATTATTCCATGATACTTTTAATTACATGTTAGGATAATCACAATTTTCATCGCAAACATGGTTTTCTGCAATTTCTGCACCCATCGAAACAATTTCACCGCACTTCAGCATACTCGCTCCGTAATACGGATTGCGAATTTCTTTTCCCATTTGTAACCATGAACCAGGATTCATCGAACAATAAGCAACATTAATTCCTACGGGTTTCATCATTGTTGCCCACATTGCCATAGGTTTAGAAAGATCATTAAATGCCTTTCGCATTGATTTGATATTGCTGGCTTTGCTCAGATCTGTTGCTGCATCTGATATATTAGTGGGAATACTATTAAAGTGATCTTTATGCTCTCCCATTACAGTACTTGTATCGAGTTTTTTTGTTAAGTACAATATTGCTTTTGCAATATCATTTACGTTTTCAGTTTTGTCATTAACCAAAGTATCTTTTATCTTTATATACTCAACCGTGATCTTATTCATTGTGTCATCAAACGAATCATCAGCAAATAATGATATTGATAAAACCATCATTGCCATTGTTAATACAATTATACTTCTTTTCATTTTGTCCTCCATTTTGTTATTCTTTTTACATTTCATTACGTGGTTTATTCAATTCGCAGCAATTAGCACGTTTACTGCCAAATTGCACTTGGTTTTCTTTGGCAAGCCTTATCAAAAAGGCATTCCATGATTTTTTTATTTTCCTATACATAATTTCTCTTTATTGTATAAATCCATAACTAATTTTAGTTCCCTTCTGTTATTTCTCTTTTAAAAGTAAGTGTCTTTTCCATAAATAATAGATCGTGGGCAGTAAAATCAACGTCATTATTGCTGATGAGATCAACCCTCCAACCATCGGAGCTGCAATTCTTTTCATCACACGGATCCCTGTGGAAGTTCCAAACATAATAGGCATAAGTCCGATAACATCAGTTGCAACTGTCATTAATATCGGTCTTACACGTTCGGCAGAACCTTCCATAATTGCTCTTTTCAGATCGCTGAGAGTGTTAAGCTTTCCTTTAGATTTCCATCGGTTAAACGCTTCATCAAGATATACTAGAAGAACTACTCCGTTTTCGGCTGCAAGACCTGCTAGAGCGATAAATCCCACTCCAACTGCTACAGAAAAATTGTAGCCTGCAAAAAACATCAGCCAAATTCCACCAACCAAAGCAAAGGGAACAGTAATCATCATAATCAGGCTTTCGGTGACATTTCTGAAGTTCATAATTAAAATTAAAAAGATGAGAGCCAGTGTGATTGGAACGACTATTCTCAAACGCTTTGCCGCTCTCTGCATATATTCAAATTGACCTGACCAAACAATAGAAACCCCATCGGGAATTTTTACATTATTGCTGATAAGTTCTTTAGCATTTTTCACAAAACCACCAACATCGGATGTTTTCAAATCCACGTAGATCCAGGCTGTTCTTCTGGCGTTTTCACTTTTTATCATTGGTGGTCCTTTCACTATCTTGATGTCTGCAACCTGTCCCAAAGGTACAGCATAACCTTGCGGACTTGTAATGGTCAGTCTCTCTAATTTTTCGATACTATTTCTCAATTCTCTAGGAAAACGCACGTTAATCGGATACCTTTCTAGTCCTTCCACAACCCAACTAACATTCATTCCACCGACAGCGCTTTTTATAACGTCCTGGATATCTCCAACGAGCAACCCTTCACGAGCTGCTCTTTCTCTATCGATATCTATATCGATAAAATTTCCGCCTGTAACACGTTCTGAATATGCTGAAAGGACATCCGGCAACGGACGCAGAAGTGCTTCAATTTGTTCACCGATTTCAGAAAGTTGCTTCAGATCTTCACCCATCAGTTTTATTCCCACCGGAGTTTTAATTCCGGTAGCCAACATATCTATTCGTGTCTTTATGGGCATTGTCCAACTGTTCGTAAGCCCAGGGAATTGCACCATTTCATCCAATTCTTTAATGATATCTTCAATGGTTTTTCCTTTAGGCCATTCCTTTTTATCAGTTAAAGTGATTGTGGTTTCAATCATCGATAGTGGAGCCGGATCTGTAGAAGTATCTGCTCTTCCAATTTTACCCAAAGTATGTGCAACCTGCGGATGAGATGCTATAAGTTTATCTGTCTGCTGCAAAAGTTCTTTGGCTTTTGTAATGCTTATTCCCGGTGGTGTTGTGGGCATATACAATAGGTCACCTTCGTTCAGAGCCGGCATAAATTCCGAACCAAGCTGAACAAAAGGAATAAGAGTTGTAAACAATATAACAGCAGCTAAAATCAAAACAAGGACTGGGAAACGTAGAACGAATCGGATAATGGGTTTGTAGATTTTAATGAAGAAAGCAGCGATCGGGTTATCCTTTTCTTTGCGAATCTTTCCCTTTACAAAATAGAACATCAACACAGGGATAATGGTTATTGCCAAAATCGCAGAAGCACCCATTGCGAATGTTTTGGTTAAGGCAAGTGGTGTGAATAATCTTCCTTCCTGCTGCTGAAGTGTGAATACCGGTAAAAAACTAATGGTAACGATGAGGAGTGAAAAGAAAAGTGCAGGACCAACTTCCTTAGCAGCTTTCAACACAAGTTCCGGATGCGAAGTGTCGGAGAAACGTTCTCGCTGTTTATGAAGATTTTCCACCATCACAATAGAAGCATCAACCATCACCCCGATAGCAATAGCAATTCCTCCCAGGCTCATAATATTTGCTGAAATCCCAAATATATGCATAATAATAAAACTGATAAGAATTCCTACAGGCAAAGAGAAAATAGCTACAAAAGCAGAACGGAAATGCAACAGGAAAAGAATCGAAACCAACGCTACTGCCAGCATTTGCAACAAAAGTGTGCTCTTTAGTGTGTTGATGGAACGTTGAATCAAACTAGATCGATCGTAAGATGTATGGATTTCTACACCTTCCGGTAAACCACTTTTCAATTCTTCCAGTTTTGCTTTTACATCTTTTATCACAGCCATTGCATTTTCACCGTAACGCATAACAATAATTCCCGAAACCGCTTCACCTTCACCATTCATTTCGATGATCCCTCGGCGTAATTCTGGTCCGATATGAATATCTGCCACTTGCGAAAGCAGGATAGGAATTTTTGCTTGATTATCATATCCGATAGGAATGCTTTTCAAATCTTCAATTGACGATATATATCCTTTGGCACGGATCATATATTCCGTTTCGCCCATTTCAATAAGTTTACCACCGACATCGTTATTGGAACGTTTAATAGCCATATTTACTTTCTGCAAACTTATTCCGTAAGCTCGCAATTTTTCGGGATCTACTTCCACCTGGTATTGTTTCACATATCCACCGGCACTTGCTACTTCCGATACTCCAGGAACAGACATTAACTCATACCTAAGATACCAATCTTGAATGGATCGGAGCTCTTGCAGATCGTGTCTGCCTGATGTTAGTGAATACATATATACCCAGCCTACTCCTGTTGCGTCGGGACCAAGCTGAACATTTACATCTTTCGGTAATTTCCCCTGTGCTACGTTCAAATATTCCAACACACGAGATCTTGCCCAATAAATATCTGTTCCATCTTCGAAGATCACATATACCATCGAAAAACCGAAGAAAGAATATCCTCTTACACTTTTAGCAAACGGAACCGAAAGCATTGCAGAAGTAAGTGGATAAGTAACTTGCTCTTCTACAACTTGTGGTCCTTGACCAGGAAATTTACTGAAAATAATAACCTGTACATCAGAGAGATCGGGGATCGCATCAACTGCTGTATTGTTCATAGACCAAATACCGATTCCTATAATTACAACCGTAAAAATAATGATAAAGACCCTATTTTTGACGGAAAATTCTATAATTTTATTCAACATAACAGGTAACTTACTGCTCTTTCTCTATCAAGTCCATTCCGCAAATCGGACAGTCACCGGCTTCGTCCTGAACAATCGTCGGATGCATAGGACAAGTAAAATAAGTACTACCGGAATGGTCGTGATCATCAACTGATCCGGAATTTAAAGTTGATTTAAATTTTGCATCCAGAAGTTTTTGAACTGCTTCCTGTAATTGGCTTTCGGAATCCATAAGAAATTGTCCTGAAACGACTACAATTTCATTTTCCTCCAATCCGGAAATTACTTCGGAATAGTAATTCGAATCATCAGCTAAACCTGTTTGGATTTCACGAGGTTCAAATTTACCGTTTCCTCTACTGATGAATACTATTTTTCTTTCTCCGGTATTAATTATTGCTTCTGTGGGAACAGTAAGAACGTTTTTCGCACGTTCAGATTCAATCCTTACAGTTGCAAACATTCCGGGTTTCATTGTCAGATCGGGGTTTTTCAGTTCTATCCTGATCTTTTGAGTTCGTGTTTTGGGATTCAAAGTAGGATAGATAAATGAGATATGACTTGTTTGGATTTTGCCTGGTAAGTTTGTAAATTCTAATGTAACTTGCTGACCGGGTTTCACAGATATAGAATCGAATTCATATAGATCTGCAATTATCCAAATGTTATCTAAATTTCCGATATGATAAAGATCGGCTCCAGCCTTTACTTTAGAACCTTCTTTGATATTTTTATGAAGGATATGTCCCGAAAAAGGTGATATTAAAATTACATTTTGTTGAGCATTATTTTCAGAAATTATCTTATCCAAATGTTTCTGCGGGATATTCCACAAACGCAATCTTTTTTGGGCAGCTTTAGCAATGTTATTGTCTTTTCCATAAGTATTTACGGCGAGTAAATATTCTTCTTGTGCAGATATAAGTTCGGGTGAGTAAATTTCAAAAAGTTTTTCACCCCTTCTTATTTCCTGTCCGACCTTATCTGCAAATATTTTCTCTATCCAACCCGAAAACCGCAGATTTACGGAATAACTTTTATTATCTGCAATTTCAACTTTTCCGATAGTTCGAATAGTGTGAGAAATATCTCTGTAACTTACATGTTTTACACGAACTCCCATATTTTGCACAATTGTAGGATCAATGGTGATAGAACCTGTTGTTTTTTTGTTTTCGCTTTTATCTCCTTTTTCCAAAACCAGATCCATTCCGCAGATCGGGCAGTCACCCTCTTCATCCTGAACAACCGTAGGATGCATCGGGCATGTGTAATATTCGGTATCTGAATGATTATGTTCTGTAGTTTGTTTTGATGTGCAACTTGCAAGAATAAAAACAATTATTAGCAGAACAGAACTGATTATATATAGATTTCTGTTTTTCATAATTTTTCTCCGATTAAAGTTTCGATTGTTGTTTCATACATTTTAAATTTATATTTTGATTTCAACAAGATTTTCTCAAATTGAATAAGTTGAAGTTGAGCTTGATAGAGGTCTGCAAAATTTGCTCTACCTGTTTCGTAAGACTTAAGCTCAGAATGAAAGACTTTTTCCGCATCCGGATTAAGGTTATTGTTGTAGTTAATGATCTTATTTTTTTGCCGTTCCAAACCTGACGTTGCCATTATAAGCATTTCAGAGATTTTATTCAGAACATTTTTATAGCTCTCATCTACCGCTTTCTCCATAAATAATGCATTATTCAATTTTGCTTTTGTTCTGCCTTTTATATCTAAAGGAATAGGGAAAGAGAAACCTACAGAGGCAAAATCCACATTTCCCATTGTTCCAATATCCTTTCTGATTCGATAACCTGCCCACAAAGTGATATCAGGTAATCGCTCACTTTGAGCCGATAAAAAGATAAGTCTCTTCATATTAGAAGTTTCTTCGATCTTCTTTAGAAGAGGTCGGTTTTGGATCGCTGTTTGCAAAAGAGGATCAAGATCAAGGTCGAGATCGAGGTTAAGGTCAAGGTTTTCAGTGTTAATAAATGTATTTACATCACGATTCAGAACAGAATTAATTGTTGCTTGTATTTCACTTTCTTTTTGCTCGAAATCATCTAGATCATCAAGAAGTTTTTCTTTCATTAACGTCATTCTAAGGATATCTGACTGAGCAGATTTTCCAATTTCATATTTATTGATCATTGTTTCGATAAGATCTTCTAAAAGCGAAATGTGTTTTAAAGAAATTGCCTTCAATTCTCTGTTCAAAACCAATTGGTAATAAGCTTTCTTTACTTTATCTTTCAATTGAATCTTTAGTTCTGCAAGTTCATAACTTTTTACCTGACCTTCAGATTCAGCTATTGCTTTTCGTTTTCTGTTCTTGCCTGGGAACGGAATCGTTTGCATTAGTTTTAACTGAATTCCTGACATCGGATTTTCATCTAATTTCCAAGTATCATATGGAACATTGCTATATTCAACAGCAAACATCGGATCCATTAGTTTTTGCACAAATATTTCTTTCTCATTTAATGCCTCGATCTGAAATTCAATAGATGAAATCTCAGGATTGGCAACCATGGCTTTGTTTATCAATATTTCAAGATCATTATCTGCAAAAAGAGAAAATGAAACAACTGTAAGCAAGATAAAGAGCAAGAGTTTTTTGTATTCCATAATATTCATTATTTCCTCATCAATTTGTTTATGGTTATCATAACTTCCTCAATCACTTCTGTTTTCCCTTCTTGTATCTGTTCAACAACGCAACTTTTCATATGAGCTTCCAAAAGTAATTTAGAGACAGATGTTAATGCAGATTGAACAGCAGAGATCTGGTTCAAAACATCATCACAATAAACATCTTCACTTATCATCCGATTAATTCCGCGAATTTGTCCTTCAATCCTATTAAGCCTATTCTTGAAATCCTTCTTCGCCTCTTCGGAATGGTGTGCATGCCTAATATTACAATGTTCGCAACGTTCATTCATAGTTCCTCCTATACCCTCGGGGGGTATCTGATTAAATGACCTTTTTTCTGTCAAGTACAAATTTAAAAAGTGAGATTTATTTTTTGTTCTCAATTGTTATAATTTTACTTTTCTTAATAAATTTGCATTGGTTACAACGGTTATAGAACTTATTGCCATTGCTATTTCTGCAATTATCGGGTGTAATAAACCTAATAGAGCAATTGGGATAGATATAATATTATAAGCAAAAGCCCAGAAAAGATTTTGTTTTATCTTCTTAAAAGTTGCTCGTGAAAGTTTTATAGCAGTTATCACAGCAGATAAATTCCCCAGTATCAAAGTTATGTCTGCAGATTCAATAGCAATATCTGTTCCTGTTCCGATAGCGATACCAATATTTGCCTGTTTCAGAGCAGGAGCATCATTTATGCCGTCTCCAACCATAGCAACAATTCCAAATTTATCTTGTAATTTGATAATTTCGGCAACTTTTCTTTCTGGCAAAATATCCGAAACAAAATAATCTATACCAACTTTTTTCGCTATTGCATTTGCGGTAATTTCATTATCTCCGGTTAACATTACAGTTTGAACACCCATTTTATGCATTTTGGAAATAGCAGAGATCGAATCATCCTTTAGAGAATCGGCAACTGCTATTAAACCAATAATCTTATTGTCATAACCAATAATCATTACAGTTTTTGCTTGATCCTCAAGGAACTTAATTTTCTCTTCAATTTTGTTAGTATTTATCTCTTCCTCAGTGAACATTTTCCTATTACCGATTAAGATAAACTTATCCTGGATTTTCCCTGAAATTCCTTTTCCGGAATTTGCTTGAAAATCTTCTACGGGAAATAACTCCAGTTTTTCTATTTTAGCTTTTTCTACAATTGCAGAAGCCAGAGGGTGTTCCGAGCCTGCTTCGATACTGGCAGCATATTGGAGAAGAGCATTTTTTGAAATATTAAATGGTATAATATCTGTAACTTCAGGTTTTCCTTTGGTAATTGTTCCGGTTTTATCAAAAACAATAACTTTTACTTGCTTCATAGTTTGGATCGCTTCACCTTTGCGGATCAGGATCCCTCGCTGAGCTCCCATTCCGCTTCCAACCATTAAGGCAGTTGGTGTTGCTAAACCCAAAGCGCAAGGACATGCAATAACCAAGACAGCAACAGTAGCAAAAACAGCTTGAGTAATTACACTCAATTCAGGATTTACCCAAGGCAGGAAATTACTTGCCCAGATCACAACCTGTTGAAGCTGTTGATTGAAGACCAGCCAGGAAATAAATGTTAGAATAGCTAAGAGAATTACGACAGGAACAAAAATTCCAGTAACTTTATCAGCAAATTCCTGAATCGGAACTTTTGAACCTTGAGTTTCTTCAACCATTTTTATGATCTGCGAAAGGAATGTATCTTTTCCGATTTTGGTTGCTTTTACCTTGATTAAACCACTTTGATTTATGGTTGCTCCAATAACTTTATCTCCAATCCTTTTCTTAATCGGCATCGATTCACCTGTTGCCATGGATTCATCTATCGTTGTTTTTCCTACAATGATCTCACCATCTGTAGGTATCTTGGAACCGGGTTTAATGAGCATTATATCACCGATGATTACTTCTTCGATGGGAATTTCCAGCTCTGAATTACTTCTTATTACAATTGCGGTTTTAGCACCCAATTCTAAGAGTTTACGGATTGCCTGCGAAGCTTTGCCTTTTGCTTTTGACTCAATGTATCTACCTGTAAGATGGAATGACATTATCATTGCAGAAACCCCGGCAAAACTAGCAATTGGAAGAAAAAATCGTAATAGACCTGTGAAAAAAGCAGCTCCTGTTCCCAATGCTATCAACACATCCATATTCGCAGAGCCGTGAGTAATAGATCTGAAGGCTGATATGTAGGTTTTTCTTCCAATAATAAATAATACTGGAATTGCCAGAAAGATCATTCCCAAATGAAATACTGTTTCACTGGGAAACATTCTGTTAAAAAACATTTCTGGGATCATCCATAAAGCAATTGGAATAGTAAATAACCAGGCTCCAATCATCTTTTTTCGTGCTTGATCATATGCTGTTAGCTCTTTATCTTTCTCCTGTTCTTCTACAACCTCATAACCTGAATTATGAACAGCTTCTAAAAGTTGATTATAGTTTGCCTGATCAGGATCGAATTTTACAGTTGCTTTCTCTGTTGCCAGGTTCACATTGGCAAAACTTACTCCATCCACTTTTTTCAAAGCTTTTTCCACTGAAGCTGAGCAACTTGCACAGGTCATTCCACCAATTTTCATAGTTTCTATCTTAATCATAATAACCTCTTTATTCAGATATTCCAGACCAAATTATTAATTCGCTCACAGGTTTTCCCGATTCCACAAGGCTCATCATTGTTTCGATGGACAAGGAACGCTTCCGTAAGAACAAAAAACACAACACTCACCCGGTTTTGGGCTTAGTTTAGCCTTGCATTTTAAGCATTCATAAAATATCAGGCAGGAATTTACTGGCATTATTTCTTCTTTTTCATAACCGCATTCAGGACATTTGATTACAGATTTCAGTTTCATAATTCTGCCTTTTCAAGAATGTTCTTCATCTCTTTAAAATCTTCTTTAGAAATTTCTCCTTTTACATAACGGGTCTTCAATATTTCAATAGCATCCGGATTTTTTCTCTCTGATTTAGAGAAAGCCTTAATGAAGAGTATAACCAATAATAAAAGAAAGGGTATTACAATCCACCAATAAAGGTTATGACCACTCCAATCACCCATCATATGCCCACCGCCATTTATTTCGTTTCCATGAGCATTTAATACTATAGGTATTATCGATATCATCATGATAATCCAAATTAAGCGTCTCATTTTTGACCTCCTCTATGTGGTTTATTCAAATCGCAGCAATCAGCACGTTTATTGCCGAACTGCTCTAGGTTTTCTTTGGCAAGTCTTACTAAAAAATCATTCCATGATTTTTTTATTTTATTAAACATGATAACCTCCATTTGTTAAATTAGGTTTTGTTTCATTTCATCAAATTCAATTTTAGATATTTCACCTTTCGCATAACGAATCCTTAAAATGTCTTCAGGTGACTTTTCCTTTTTGTTTATATCTATTTTATCTTTAAAAATAAAATAAATTACAACAAGTATTATTAATGGTCCTAAAAACATCGTTCCTCCTTATTCGATAGAATCGAATATTTTTTTTAATCTTTCTTCTACTTTTCGTGAAATTGATTCCAGTTTTTCATTTTCGATCATCGACATAGCAATAGTTGGTTTTATGATACTAACAACAGTTTTATCATCTTTTTCAAAAACGACCATATTACAGGGAAGCATCAAACCAATACTTTGTTCTGTTTGGATTGATTTTATGGCACTGGCAGGATCACATAGACCGAGAATCGTATATTCTTTAAATTCAATTCCCAACTTTTCTTTAAATTTTTCTTTCATATCTATTTGTGAAACAATCCCGAAACCTTGATCCTTTACTTTTTCAGGAAGTTGTTTCAAGATTTCTCCAAAAGAAACATTTAGCTCTTTGTAAAATCCATAGTTAATCATAATTTCCTCCTTTTCAAGATACCCCATGGGGGTATATGAATTAAGATAATGTTTTTGTGTTAAGAGGCAAATTTTTTATTTTAATTTTATAAATTGTCTTATAATTTTAGTTTGTTTAATATTTCTTTAAAGTTATCAGCATAATAGTCAGCTTCATTTCGAATCGCATTTACTTCATGTGTATCATTATCATCAAAAATAGCAAATGCATCCATCCCACCATTATGAGCAGCAAGTACACCATGCAGAGTATCCTCTATCACCAGACAGTCTCCCGGAGTCACATTTATTTCTTCAGCTGCTTTCAAGAAAATATCGGGGAAAGGTTTACCTTTAATATCTTCACATCCTGCTACGATTGAATCAAAAAAATTCAAAACACCATTGGCACGTAAAACTGTTTCAGTGAGATATTTTGTATTGCTGGTTCCTATGGCTATTTTCACATTGTTCATGCTCAAATATTTAATTAATTCTTTAGCATTCGGCTTAAGTTTTACATCTGATTTATAATGTTTTTCCACCATACCAGTCCATTCTGCTCCTATTTCTTCAATAGAATCAGGTAGATTAAATTTATCTTTAAAATACTGGCAGATTTCCTTAAAGCTGTTACCTGTTTCCACATCTTTAAAGAGATCATCCGGTACGGGGATATTACGCATTTCCAAATATTCTTTATCTATCTGGATCCATATACCCATCGAATCAATAAGTGTTCCATCCAGATCAAATATTATAGCCTTGTATTTCATTGTTCCCCTTATATCCTATGATAATCTTTTTTACATTCCTTGCAATTTCTCACGCACTTTTGCACTTACCATATCCATTATCCAGACAACTGCAGCAATCAACCAGATGATCATTCCAACATTATGCCAACGTAGGAGTTGCTGTTGTTGAAGAAGAAGAAGTCCGATACCACCACCACCAACAAAACCTACGATCGTAGCCATGCGTACGTTTATATCCCACCTGTAAATTGTAAAGGCTAGAAACGGTGAGATGATCTGTGGAACGACTCCAAAAACCCAAATCTGAAGCGTATTTGCTCCAGTTGCTTTTATCGCTTCCACCGGACCAGAATCAATATTTTCTATCTGCTCGGAATATAACTTGGTTAGTGCAGCAATAGAATGAATCATTAGTGCCAACATGCCGGCAAAAGGACCTATCCCCACCCACACACTGAAAATGATAGCCCATACGATAGCTTCTATTGAGCGAAAAACAGTTGCAAAGGTACGAATGATAATATAAACTGTGTTTCCTATTAAGGTCTTTGGCATCAGGTTGCGTGCGGCAAAAAAGCTGAGAAGAAATGCAAATGGTATGGCAAATATTGTAGCAAGCAAAGCAAGATAGATCGTTTCTGCCAAAGCTGTTAAACTCACTATTAAAAGATCAAGATTCGGGTCAAAGATACCGGACATAATTCCACCGGCATTCTTGAATTTCGTGAAGAATTTGTAAGGGTTGACCTCCACTAATATCCAACCAACTATAAATGTAATAAGTAATATCAATACAATTGACCATCCCCAGAAAGTCTTATACCATTTATTATTTGTTCTTTTTGTGGGAAGAAATACTTTTCTGCCAATGGAAATCCCACAAGTCATTACAATTACACTTACAACTACCCCGTAGATCACGATGTGTAAACCTGGTATTGCTACATTAAACCAACGATTTAGTAAAAATGAAATACAACCAGTAATATATATCCATATAAGCAGATCGGTGAGAATTGCCTGAAGATTCAGTTTGAGCATATTTTTCTTTTTCATCTGATCTCAACCTCCTCAGCATCTTCCCCGTAAATCTCTTTAAATCTCTTTTTATCGATCTCCCTGGGAGTTCCATCAAAAACAATTTCACCATCTTTCAAACCAACTACTCGTGTACCATATTTCCTTGCCAGGCTAAGAAAATGAAGTGAACAGATAATTGTGATCTTATCATTTTTATTTAATTCTCCCAGGTATTTCATCACTGAATCTGCTGTGGCTGGATCAAGACTGGCAACAGGTTCATCTGCTAGAATAACTTTAGGCTTCTGCATCAATGTACGGGCAATTGCTACACGTTGCTGCTGTCCCCCGCTCAGGTTCTTGATCTTGTTTTCATCAAAATCTTTCAAACCTACTCGCTGAAGGTTTTCCAGGGCTATTTCCACATCCTTCTTATTTTTAGAAAATGCAAGTGAATTCAGCAAAGAAGTATATCCTAATTTTCCAGTAAGAACATTTGTAAGTGAACTCATGTTCTTTATCAAATTGAATTGTTGAAATATCATACCGATCTTTCGCCGAATTAAACGAAGTTTTTGTCCTTTGGCTGCAATAATATCTTCACCATCAATTTGAATTTTTCCGGATGTGGGTTCGATAAGTCTATTCAGACAGCGAAGGAGTGTAGTTTTACCGGAACCGGAAAGACCTAGAAGAATGCAGAATTCACCTTCTTTCACATTTAAATTAATACCTTTTAGAGCATGTGTTCCACCAGTATAAACTTTATGCAGGTTATTAATTTCAATGATATTTTTCATATTTATCCTACAACTATATTGAATTTCTCATTTCGAGGAATCCATTTTTTTTTGTAATACTAATTCGCCAATTTAGAAATTATCTTTCCCAATTGCTTTCATTGCTTCGCGTACGCTGTCATAATCTTTATCAGATGCTCGAATGAAGTTATCTATTTCTAATAAACTTTTTAAAGTTTCTCGATTTTCATCATCGTTTGCAAATTCCATTAAAGCATTAATAATTCTTTCTTTCATTTCAGGTGGAAAATCCTTACGGAAAGTTACTGTAGAATTTGGGATCCACTCTGTAAAACCAATAATTTTGATCTTTTCCATAACATCCGGATGTGTTTCAATAACTGTGCTTCGTGCGTCATGAGCATCTACTTCATTAACAGGTGTCCAAAAAGCACAACCTACGTCAGCCTTTCCACTATAAACAGCAAGAACCGCTTGTGGATGACCACCTGCAAAAAAATATTTCTCCGGTTGGATACCTTTCTCGATAAGCAGAGCAGAAGGATATATATATCCAGAAGTAGAAGCAGCGTCTGTATATGCAATTATTTTCCCGTTAATATCCTCTAAAGTATTAATATTGCTGTCCGCTCGAGCAATAAATTGCCCTCTGTATTTATCAAATCCTTTCCGAACAACAGTAAGAGCCACTTCTGCATCAAATTTTTTATTTGCCAGGATGTATGCGAAAGTTGCTAACCAGGCAACATCTGTTTCTTTAGTTCCCATTGCTTCAATAACAGAAGCATAGCTGGTGGGAACGGCAACATGGAAATGATAACCTGTTTTTTCTCTGATGATTTCTGCAACCTCTTCTCCACTGGTAATTATTTTATCTGCTTCAATAGAAGGAACGAAATACATTTTTATCGGGTTTTTTTTAGTTCCCAGTTCTGCCTGTTGTTCACAGCCAAATATGACCAGGATAGAAATAAGTAAAATAATCTTATTAAATTTCATTGAATTCAAAAAAACGCCTCCCTAACGAGAGGCGTTCAGTATTATTCTCAATTAGAATATCTTTTCCAATGTGATCGGTCTATCTTTTAACATCATTGCTTTTTCAAATGTTTCTAAAGACATTTTAACATCATCATTATCATCATGTGGTGTATAAGCTTTCACATGATCAGAACGAAGTCCACCCAGATACCAGCGTGAATCTTCCATATAAATAAGATCTTCCACATTAGCTTTCATACGTGCCATAATAGCATTTGAAAGAGATATTTTCCCAGAAGGAATTGATTCATCAATAAAAACAGGAAGTCTTCTGATCTTTTCACCTTTCACATGATTTGGTTTTCCACCTTTATATTTTTCCATTGCATAATCAAGTGTATCGATAGTAAGTCCGTTGATCTTCTCAGCATGATCTGGAGCCTCTTTAGTTAGTAGTGTTATAGATATTCCCACTACTGCAGTAAGCAACATTCCAAAAAGAGCTCTAGTATAAATGAAAATTCCATTTTGCGGTGCAGAAACAAATGATGCAAGAGGATTGATCATATCGGGAATGAACACTGTAAGAATTGTAAATCCAGATCCAACAAGCATAGAAATATTCGCAGCCTTTGCAGTAAATCTTCTCCAGAAAGCTCCCAAGAAAATAGTAGTAACAATAGATGGAATTATTATCATAATACCTTTGTAATGGATAGACATCAAACTGCCTTTCATATTTGAGAACAGATAAACAAGTAATAAACCAAGCAACGCTGTTCCACCAGAAACCCAACGAGCTGCTTTCAAATAATGCTTATCACTTGCTTTAGGTTTGAATAATGGTTTATAAATATCATATATACCAATTGCAGAACAAGCATTTATCAATGTATCAACTGTTGACATCAAAGCAGCTGTGAGTGCAGCTATAACAAAACCAAAGATAATTGTATTATGCCGTAAGGTTTCCCAGGCGACAACAATAAATGTATGGAAATGATTTGCAATATGAATCGGATCAAGACCTTCCAAAGCTCCGCCCATAGCAGTTTGCTTAGCAATAAGAGATTTTGCTATCCAACCTACAGCACCAACAATGATAGCTGAGAACGGCAGTGTGAAAAGGACATTGAAAATTGCAGCCTTTCTACCGTCATTCACACTTTTTAGTGCCAGGTATCTCATTATGAAACCCTGGTTCATAAATGTGAAAGCGATACTTCCAGCTAGGGCTTCTCCCCAGAAAAGACCAGCAGTATTAAATTTTGGATCATTCAAAAGATCTACAAATGGCAATCTGTGAGTTACCGGCAGCCAAGACCAGAATTCTCCAAAACCACCTAGTGCAACTATACCGGCAACAATGGCAATTCCGCCGGCTAGATAAAGCATGATACCCTGAAAAAGGTCTGTGAAAATAACTGCCGTCTGCCCTCCAAAAGTAACATAACCTCCCAGCAAAATTGTTGCTATTGGTACGGTAATTATTAGTGGAACACCAAGTAATCCTTCCATTGCAATACCAATTGTAAACAGATTATATCCAATATAAAATAACATATACGCCATAATTATTACAAGAGAAATATAACGTGATGTCCTATTAAATCTACGTTCAAAATATTCGGGAATAGATTTGATCTTTGAAAAATAGATGATCGGCAGCCATCCGAACATGAAGAATGGTATGATAAACCAGTCATTCGTGTAAGTCATCGAGCTGCTCATACCTGTTTCAAATCCTTGTTGAGAATACTTAAGATAACTGTAGGAACCAATTCCGGTAGCTATCATACTTGCGGCACCCAACCACCAGGCAAACCTTTGCCCACTATAAAAATAATCATTTATATTCTTACTAAATCTAGAGAAATACCCACCAAAAGCTGCTATCATCAAAGAATATAATATAACAACTGTACCAATTGTCCAATATGCACTTGGATCTAAATTAAGCTGACTCAGATGTTCCATCTACACTCCTCCTTTCACAGGCATGTATAATGCTAATAATATCCAAACTGCATGAGTAATTGCAAAGAGGAAAAATCCTACAATTATCCATTTGAACCAGAAAGTATCATTTCCTCGTCCAAGTTTGCAGGAACCTGTTTTAAGGATCAGGAAGATGCCGATACAAAATGTGACTGCACCAAATCCATATTGATAAAGATAACACGTCCATGGATCGCTTGGTCCCCATGCAGAGATAAGAATCCGTGGAAAAACATAAGTAAATGCAAGAACAGCGATTATGAATAAAATTAAAGGAAGGCTGCTCTTCTTTTGGGTTGTGTTCATATTTTTCTCCTTATAATGAAATGTGATTTTGTATTGGTAAGAACTAAATCCTCTTCTAAATCACAATCTCACTCCTTTTTATAACTATATTAATATTGATCTCAACTCTTTAAGATCACTAATTTCGAAGGCGGGAATAACACCACTTTCATTGATACGTTTATTTGGATTGAACCAACATGTGTCAATTCCAAAATCATTTCCACCCATTATATCTGAAACTAAATTATCACCAATAATAATTGCAGATTCTTTATGAGGAAGCTTTCTGAATATATGTTCGAAAAATTCAGGATTAGGTTTTGGATGTCCGATCTCTTCAGAAATAAATATATGCTGGAAATATTTTGCCAGATCTGAACCTGCAAAACGGGGATTTTGTACATCGGCAAGTCCATTTGTGGCAAGTGCAAGTTCACACTTCCCAAATAGGAAGCTGATTATTTCTTTAGCTCCCTGCAGGAGATGAGTTCCTTCAGAAAGATATCTCAGATAGATCGGGCTGATAACTTTGGGATCTAGATCTAAATTTTCTTTAACAAAAAATCTTCGAAAACGTTCTGTTCTTAATTCTCTTGAAGTTATTTTCTTTTGCTCAAAATCTCGCCAGATAGCCTTGTTAATAATTTCATACTCTTTGTGCAGTAGTTCCAGGTTTTCATTAATTCCAAATTGTTTAAATGTTTTTTCAAATGCTTGCTTTTCTGCTGTATCAAAATCAAAGAGTGTGCCGTCAGCATCGAATAAAACTAATTTATACCTCATTAAATCTCATTTATTTTAAAAGCATCATTTTGTTCTTTGCAGCTACTTTTCCATCAATTACTAATTGATAGAAATAGATTCCACTTGAAACAGGTTTACCCGTTTGATCTGAACCATCCCATATAATTGAAGATTGATTATTGAATATTGAATATTGCCGGATTTTCTGACCTTTTAAGTTGTAAATCTTTAACTCCGTATTCTTCATGATCTCAGTGGTTAACGAAAACGAGATCGTTGTAGTTGGATTGAATGGATTGGGATAATTTGAAAGACTGTATTCACCTTGTGGAATTACATCGTTTTCTAGACCTACAACATAAATATGAACATTTACCGTATCCGTGGGAAGTGATTCTCCAGAATCATATACTGCTGAGATAAAATAGCTGTAATATCCATTTATCAAATCGAGATCAAAATATTCTTCAGTTAGAATGCTTTGCAAAATAATTCCATTACGATAAACGTTATAAGCAAGCAGCTCTTCGTCTGGAAGTTCAGGTTCTTCCCATGTGAGATGAACATTACTCCCATCATAAACAGAGGCTTGAGGATTTTGTGGAGATGGTGGAGTATTAGGATCAGGTTCAAGTTCACAAAGTACATATGTAGTGTCATCTTCTGTGACTATTATGTTTATCTGCAGAAATGGAATATACCCGAGTGCATTTATCGTGATCTCTTGATTACCTGTTGGAATATCATTTAAAATAAAATACCCTTCATCATCTGACATCGTATTCCCATATTGGTTCATTATCGGAGCGAAGGTGATTGGTTCACCATTATCTTCATTGATCACATTTCCTTCGATAGCACCATAAATAACCGGATTACCGGTGACGGTGAGGTTATCAATATTCCAGCCGCTGTATTGCCATGATCCATCTGTAGTTCCAATTGAAAATCGTATGCGAACATCACTATTAAGATCTGCTATTTCGGAAATATCAAAATAGGTAATACTCCACGAATTATCTGTTACTTGTGAGGTATTCGTCCAGACCTCGATCCAGGTTGTTCCATCATCATTACTAACACTTATGTAGGCATGATCGTATGCCGGTTGTTCAACATTCAACCATTTCATAAAGTTTAATCCTACTCCAACAAACTCGCTACAATCAATAGCAGGTGATATGGCAAAATATTCATGAGCACCCAGATCACTTTCGTAATCACCCAAGCTTGCACCAAGTCCTGTAAGATCTACACCCAGAACATTACTTCCAGCATAAGCCGAAGTTGGATCAGGATTTCCATACTCTCCACCTAATCCTTGAGGAGAATCTATTTGAAATTCACCATTCAATACCCAGCCGGTTAATTCTTCAAAACCATCTTCCCAGATATTTACAGCAAGAATTAATGTGACGGAAAAAATGAATAAAATAATTAAGAATATTTTCATTATATCTCCAATTTATTTCAACAACAGCATTTTATTGATCAGCAATTTGGAATCATTAATTTCTAATTTATAGAAGTAGACACCAGAAGCAACATGCTTATTCTGTTTATTTGTTCCATTCCAAACAACTGTATGTTCCCCACTAACTTGAGTCTCATTTACCAGTGTTTTAACTTTTTGACCCTTGATGTTATAAATGCTCAATTCAACTTTTCCCTCTTCGGGGATACTGTAATTTATGTTCGTTTCCGGGTTAAATGGATTTGGATAGTTTTGCAAGCTGAATGTATTTGTAGCTATTATGTCATCCACATTGGAATAATCCTGATCTGTTATTAGAATTGTGATCTCAAGAAGTGTGTCAGCCGGAACGTATTCCACAAAACCATTTTCCGGAATTTCCAGATATCTTTCCGGCATTTCTATAAATATTCTGGCATTTTCTGGTAGTTCAAAAGAATTTGCATTAAAGAATAAAGGCTGCAGACCAGCGAGTTGAAGTTCTGCATTCCAAGAGTAGATGTATGTTATCGTTTCATCGAGCGGCGAGGTAATAGATTGGTGCAGCTTCTGTGTTACTTCGTCAATTTCCATTGGAATACTGAATGTGATAACATCCTCGAATGGTTTTGCAAGTGGTTTAAGAAGATCATAATTTGCATTATACAGAGAATCTGCAACATTAGAAGTTCCAACAATAACAGATGAAATATCGTTGTTTTCCTGCTCTACATTTATCCTCGTTTTCCAATTAAATTCATACTCAGGTGAAAACTCGTTAGAATAATATGGAATGAATTTCAAAATAACATTATCTTCATAACAATATAAATAATAAGCATTGGCAGAAGCAAGTTCATAAACCGGATCAAAGCTATTATCAAACTCAAATACAGCTGGTTCGATCAATCTGTTCTGCACGGCTTGATAATATTCGTAATCAACATTATTAACAGAGAAAACTAACTGATCAAGATCATAATGTGCTCTATGCGGATTTGGGATAATATTCCATCCAGAACTCATTTGCATACTGTATGCGGTTTTTTGCATTGTCACATTACTCAAGGCAAAATAATTATCCTGTGGAGCATAGTTCCAGTAAGGATTTAAGAATTCCGGTTCATCCACTAAATTAAATTCATTATCTATAAATTCATAAAACTCTACATTCTCACCAAATATCTCTTCGGTGGAATACTGATTTGTATTGAAATTTTTGGTCATCAGGTTCCAACCCTGATACGTTTCCACAATATTTTGTGGAGAGATGATCCCAAAACTGTAAGGTGAAAAATGATGCAATGTGTCACCTTCATCCATAACCAGATCTATCCTACAACTCAGGTCTTCAAATAATAGCTGTGGAACAACCCATTCAACACTGGAGATTGTTGGATACAGTTCAGTTTCAATTGGAATTGTTATCTCATCATTTTCTGCATAAATATTTATATGATCTATAGTAGTACTCAAATTTAACGACCAGCTAATTTCAAGAATTTCATTTGGATAAAATAGCTGATTGGGAATATCATCGAAATCTAGAGATGGCGTTAAGTTTCCATAATATAATGTGAAGGTATAATAATTTGCAGTTGAAGGTGTGAATATATAGTTGCTGGTGGAAAGATCAATATATTGACCACTTGCATAAAGATAGAATCTTTCGGCATTTCTATCCAGATTTGCAATACCTATCTCAACCGGCAAATTCAATTGATTTGTTCGTACTCGATAAATCCAGCTCTTTAGTTGTTCTTCTGTATTGTATGCTCCATAGATTTCCTGCTCATAATTATTTGGAACATTGTTCCAATATTGTTCATAGAACTGACAGAAAAAATAATCTCCAATTAAAGAATCATCAGCTGCAATTTCAAAATTGGCGTCATAGCCATTGGAAGCAAATTCATTGTATCCGAAATAACAAGTATCACTAAATGTTCCGGTTAATTGCGCTGCATAAATTTCATATATTTTTTGTGAAACCGCAGAAGGTTCATCACCAAATACATATTCTAGATCGTTGTATTCAAAACATAATTTATAAGTATATATTTGTCCATTTTCAACATCAGTATCGATATAGAAATATGGTACATTATTTCCTATTATACCAACCAGTTCAGGATTAATAAGCCAAGTATCTAATACTTCATATTCACTCTCAGAAGTTTTCTTGTAAATATTGAATCCAGAATATCCTCCAGCGGCAGATGCTTCCCATTCCAAATTGATGTATTCATCTCTTCCATAACAAATAAAGTCATCAATTACAGCCGGACCGGCTATTCCTAATACTTCATTGGATAAGGTGGATTCATTCCCATTTTTATCCAGAATTCTAACAGCAAAATAGTAATGATCTCCGGGAGACAGACCACTTAAAGTGTAACTGTCTTGAGCCAGACATGCCAGTCTTCCATAATTACTTTTATCTCTTATGGAATACCCGCCATTCGATATTGGTTCGGTAGAATAGAGGATCTGGTAAGTATTCATATCAAAGCAGTCTCCAGGTTCCCATTGGATAGTTATATAATCAGCACATTCCGTTACCACCTGAAGCTCAGTTGGGGCAACCGGCATTTCATTATCATCCATTTGATATACTGCGGGAAGAACCTCTGCCAGCGCATCTATCCAAGGAGAATAATAGGTGATAGTATTATTAAATCTTTGGTCCATATCCCAGGTTTGTGTAACCGGATCCCAACCATGAAACCAATAATAATTAGTTGATGTTTGTGAATAAACATTGGGAAGTTCATCCATTTCCAGATGCAGGAATCTTTCAATATTATCATAGTTACTTATTCCGGAATTTGTATAAACAATCTGGCGATTAGTGCTGTATCCCCATAGATCAGTATTTGTGTTTACAGCAAAAGTGGTGTCATTATTAGAATAATTAAAATCATATTCACTGCAATGAAAACCATAAAATTCATTCATATTCACAGGAGCATGCAATCCAACTGTATTTGCAGGAATAACTACCGGATCAAGTACATTAACAATATCGTTTCCCATTGATGAGTGATCCCTTATTGGAAGATCAGGTGAACCAATATGATAACTAGCAGAGATCTGCACATTTGGATATCCCCAATGCCTGTTCCCCCAATCATAACTATGAATCTGCAAACTAAATTCATGTCTATCAAATTCATCCCGGATAAGATCACAGAATTTTTGATAGCTAACATTGAAAACATGATCCTCCCTTCTGGAAGGATCACAAAGTGATTTTCCATTATCATAATTACCAACATTCGTCCAAACAACTTCTCTTCCGCAACCGGAGATAAGTAGAAATTTTGAACTGATATCAATAAATGCTTTATGGGCTGTTGGAACTGTAATGTAATCATCATTGGGATGCGGAGCTGTGACTATGTGTGGAAATTCTCCATCGGGATAAAAAATATACAACCCCCATCCATAATCAAATGCACCAAATTCATCATCTCCGGGGTCTTCTGTCTGGTTATCATCATAATGTGAATCATTGGGAATTTCACGCAGCATGTAAAATGTTCTGTCTGTATCGGTATCATTAAAAATGACAACTTCATAAGGGAAGGATGTTGTATCGATCATATTCTGTGCTTCATCCAGATTTTCCAGTAGGAATTCATCAATTATAAGTCCCCAAGAGTTAAGATCACCTTCGGTTGGAATAATATAATCACCAAAGCCATCGGATTGAACATCCCAGGGTGCATAAAGATTATATCCCGGATCAGCAATTCCTTCGGCAATATGACTCATCCAATTATCATATTCGCTTGTTGGAGCTTCTCCATAAATAAAGTTCTGTAACGATTCAGTTTCTTCGATCACTGAAAAAAGGGCAGTAGTAAAAATTAAAAAAATTATAATAAGATCTATCTTTCTCATATAAATAATTTATCTCCTAATTATTTAAAATTGGATTTTTACGATCTAATAAATTTTGTCTAATAATTTCTCTTTTTATTTTTTCTATATTCTCTTTTAATTTTTATTTGACTAAATATCTCATTAAATTGCTAATTCCCGCATAATTGAATATGAGGAAAAAATGTATTATTTTAGAGAAGATATAAAACACAAAAAACCGGTGAACATCAATGTTCCAGATATGAAAATTAAAATGGGACTTAATGAAAGTTCGCTAAATCCATTTGAAGTTGTAAAAGATGAATTCCTAAAGAAAATGAAAAATGTTCAACTCAATAGATATTTTAATGACATTACAAAAACCTTGAGAAAGCAACTTTCTGATTATGCAAATGTTGCACCTGAATGTTTAGCTTTTGGCAACGGTGCTGATGAAATGCTTTATTATCTTTTCAATGCTGTTAGGAACAATGATAATTCTTTTGCTGTCTCGCTTGCTCCCACTTACTTCGACTATAAAAGCTATTCGGGAGCAGTTGGATTGGGAATAAAATTCCTTTCGCTAAATGCAGATCTAGATTTTTCAGTTGAAGAATATCTTAAACTTTGTGAAGACGAGAACTGCAAATTAGCAATTTTATGTAATCCTAATAATCCAACCGGAAATCTACTAAAAGAAAGTAAAATTATAGAGATATTGGAAAGAAGTAAACGAATGGTTCTTATTGACGAAACATATTTTGAGTTTTCTGGAAAAACCTTTGTGGATAAGATATATGAATATCCAAATCTTGTTATTGTGCGTTCATTCTCCAAATCATTTTCTGCTGCTGGACTCAGGTTTGGTTATATAATTTCTCACCCAGATAACATTAAAGAGTTGGAAAAAGTTATGACCATATTCAATCTGAATTTAATGACGCAAACCATGATATCAACCATGTTGGATAACAATGAGGTATTTCTAAAACATAACAGAGAGATCATTGAGAATAAGAAAGTTGTTTTCAATCAACTATCAGCAATTAATGGAGTATCTGTACATCCATCAGCAACAAATTTCCTCACATTCTCTGCCGGAGACAAAACAGAAGATCTGTTTAATTTCCTGATCCAAAATGATATTGCTATCCGTCCTGTCTGGCATCATCCCATATTAGCAAAACACGTTAGAGTTACAATAAGTAATGCAGGACATAATGCTACCTTCATTGCAAATGTGAAAAAGTTTATGGGAGAAAAATAAACTATGTTTGGTAAAATAATTATTTCACTTGTTTTCATACCAATAAATGCAATAATTCTATGGATGGCAAGCAGTATTGGATCAGAACGCCAAAGTTACAATAAAGCTCTCATTGCTACCTCGTTGATATTCGTAATTTCCTTATCAAGATTTATTTCATTTCAAGGATTCTACGGTTCAATGGTTAGTAATTATTTAAGTGGTGGTTTCATTCAAGTACTTACATTTTTTATTTTATGGTGGTTATATAAATATGACTTCTGGTCTTTAATAATGATGTGGGGAATTTGGAATATTCTTCAAATACCATTCAATATACTTCAGAATAAAATATTAACTTTACCCTGGGATTCGATGATGCAGGCTTTTTAAAATTATTAAGTTTTTTATTAAAACTCTTTAGCAATTCTACAGGCTAAAGCCACATTATTTTCTACAAGTCTTATATTTGTTTCCAATGATGAACCCTTTGTTATTTTCACAATTTCAGCCAGCAGAAAAGGTGTTAATCCTCTTCCTGTAACACTATTTCTTTTTGCTCTATCCAAAGCAATTTTAATGTGTTCATCTATCTCAGAAAATGGTATCTCATATTTTTTAGGAATTGGATTTCCCACTAATATTCCACTTTTGAAGCCAAGTTGCATATTTGTTTTATAAATATCAGCGATCTCTTTTTCAGAATCTATCCTGTCAATGCGAATATTACTCTCAGCGGAATAAAAAGCCGGGAAGAAATCAGTTTGAAATCCATAAACAGGAACGCCAAAAGTTTCTAAAATTTCTAAAGTTTTTGAGAGATCTAAAATCGCCTTTGCACCGGCAGAAATAACAATAACCGGAGTCTGAGCAAATTCTTTTAGATCTGCAGAAATATCAAATGAATCTTCTGCTCCACGATGAACACCTCCAACTCCGCCGGTTGCAAAAACTTTTATTCCTGCCAGATGTGCAGCTATCATTGTGGCAGCAACGGTTGTAGCACCAATTTTCTTAGAAGCTAATACACGGCTGAAATCCCTGCGTGAAACCTTAGCTACATCTTTACTGATTGCTAGTATCTCCAGTTCATCATCATTAAGCCCGATCTTTATTTTGCCATTCATCAAACAGATAGTAGCTGGAACAACCCCGGCATCCTTTGCAATTTTTTCCAAATCTTTTGCTACTTGGATATTCTGGGGATACGGCATTCCATGCGAAATTATTGTAGATTCTAATGCAATAACTGGTTTATTATTTTCTAAAGCTTGTTTTACTTTTTTGCTTATTTCCAGGAATTTTATCATTATTCTTCTAAAATCCTGATCTTCAATTTTTTAACACCATATGGTATCAATCCAATCTCTTGTGCTGCAGCTTGTGATAGGTCAAGATCTCTGCCCTTAATAAAAGGTCCCCGATCATTTACACGCACAATTACAGATTTCCCGTTATCTTCATTTGTAACTTCTAATTTAGTATTGAAGGGAAGTGTCTTATGAGCGCAGGTTAGCTTATTCATGTCAAATATCTCACCATTAGCGGTTTGACGTCCGTGGAATTTCTTTCCATAATAGGAACAAACAAAATAGAATTCATCACCTTTTTTAACCTTTGTTTCATATACTTCTGACTTCCCGTATCTTCGATTAAGATGATTTTTAGAAGCTCCTTTGGTTTTAAATTGTGCATTTGAACTGCATCCAAAAATTATCGATATTAATAACGATATCCAGATGATTCTATTCAAAATTTCCTCCAACTAACTTTCTATGCATCAAATAATGCAGTAATAAAGAATTTGTCTATCAATTTTTCCTGTTGACAGAAAAAGCTCTCCCTTCAAGTTTCATTTAAAAAAATAAGGATATTTAATGAAAGAAACACTTGTAGATTATTTTATTTCACTCATCAAGATAGATAGTGAATCTAAAAATGAGAAAGCTGTGGCTTTAAAAATAGCGGAAGATCTACGTTACCTGGGAGCAAAAGTTACTTTTGATAATGCTCATGAAAAAACCGGTGGAAATATCGGAAACCTTTATGGTTACTTTAGTGGTAATATAGATAAAAAAACCATACTTTTCTGTGCGCACATGGATACAGTTGTTCCTGGAAACGGTATCAAGCCGCTGATCAAAGATGATAGGATTGTTTCCGATGGCTCAACAATTCTCGGTGCTGATGATAAATCGGGAATTGCTGAAATAATTTGGGCGATAAAGGAAATATTAGAATCTGGTGAAGATCATGCTCCAATAGAAGTACTGTTTACCATTTCGGAAGAGATCGGACTTCTGGGTGCAAAACTTTTTGATCTATCAAATATTAAATCTGAATTTGGATATGTTCTTGATTCGCATGAAATAGGCAACTTGGTTTCAGGAGCACCCGCTGCGAATAGAATGAAATACATAATTCACGGAAAAGAATCCCATGCCGGTGTAGCTCCGGAACTTGGAGTAAGTGCAATTCAAATAGCATCAGAAGCAATTTCCAAAATGACGTTAGGAAGAATTGATGAAGAAACAACGTGCAGCGTGGGAACCATTAAGGGTGGAACTGCAACCAATATTATTCCTAAAGAAGTAGTTTTAAAGGCTGAAGTAAGAAGTCACAACGAAGATAAATTACAAAAAATAACTAATCATATTACCCAAGTATTAATTAATACTGCAGCGAAATACAAACTTGGTGATTTCCAGGCTTCAGTTGAATCAGTGATCCAAAAGGAATACCCGGCTTTTGTTCTAAACAATGATAATCAATCGATGCTCCTTGCTAAAAAAGCTACCAGCAATTTGGGAATACCTTTTAAAAGTGAAATTGGCGGTGGTGGTAGTGACGCGAATATATTTAATTTCAATGGATTAGAAATGGCTGTTGTAGGTAGTGGAATGGCAAATGTTCATACAGTGAATGAATATATAAAACTTGTTGATCTGGAAAATGGCACTAAATGGGTTAAAGAAATTATCAGAGAGTATTCAAAAGGATAGAAGTGTTAACAGCGAACAAAAACCAACAAGAATAAACAACGGAATTGATTTGTATTCTTTAGTTCGTGTTTGTTCGTTATAGTTAGTTGTTTAACAAAGTCGTAAAAAAGGATAAAATATGTTAAAAATTGCTTTAATCGGTTATGGTCAGATGGGTAAACTCATCGAGCAACTTGCTCTACAAAACAATTGTGAAATTGTAGCTATTATCGATCCGCTATTGGGTAATGAGATAACAGCTGTTACAGTTGCAGATGCTGATGTGTGCATTGAATTCTCAACACCTGATGCTGCCTTTGGCAATTTAACCAAATTAATTGAGTTGGGTAAGAACGTTGTTACAGGCACTACCGGCTGGTACGATGAACTCGATAAGATAAGATTGTTAGTAGAAAAGAAAAGTACAGGATTTATTTATGGTACAAATTTTTCTGTTGGAATGAACCTGTTCTTCTCGATAATTGAGAATGCTGCCAAACTGATGAACAGGGCCGAAGATTATGATCTTTTCGGATTGGAAATGCATCATAATAAAAAGAAGGACAGCCCTTCCGGAACTGCAAAAGTTCTTTCTGATATCATTTTGAAAAATATTGATAGAAAAACAAAGAGCCAATATGAAAAACTTGATAGACAAATTGAGAAAAATGAATTCCATTTTACCAGTGTTCGCAGTGGTGATATACCGGGAATGCACTCTATCAGCTTTGATTCGGAAACTGACACAATTGAGCTAAAACACACTGCACGTAACAGAAACGGACTTGCTCTGGGCGCAGTAAAAGCAGCAAAATGGATCAATAATAAAACCGGATTTTATAATTTTACTGACAAATTAAACGATATAATAGGTTGATATTATATGAAATTAGATTTCTTTAAAATGCACGCTCAAGGAAACGATTATATCTATTTCGACTTTATCGATAAACCTTTTCCTGATATTGTTCTTTCGAAACTGGCAATAAAGCTTTCAGAAAGAAATTATAGTATTGGCTCAGATGGGATCGTTCTAATTCTAAATTCCAAAACTTGCGATGCAAAAATGAGAATGTTCAATGCAGACGGCTCAGAAGCGAAGATGTGCGGTTCTGCCCTACGTTGTGTTTCATATTTTCTTTCGCAGAGATCTGGTAAAGATGAAGTAACAGTAGAAACTCTTGTCGGCAATAAAACCGGATCGATCAAAGATAAGGTAGAAAGACTTGTAACAACTGACCTTGGTGTTCCAGTATTTATTCAGGATGATAAAATTATTATAAATGACCTTGAAGGAAATTTGATCTCTGTTGGGAATCCGCATTTTGTTACTTTCATGAAATCCCTTTCTGATAATATTGCCAAATATCAAGGACCAATAATTGATAACCCTGCCTTCTTCCCCGATGGGATCAATGTGGAATTCGTTAAGAAAATAAGCAAAAATGAAATTGAAATAAAAGTTTGGGAACGTGGAAGTGGAGCAACTCTTGCCTGTGGAACCGGAGCTTGTGCTGCAAGCTTTTGTGGAATACAAAAGGGGCTTCTTTCATCTCCTGTAATTGTACAAATGCCTGGTGGAAGTGTAACTGTAGAACTAAAGAAAAGCAACATTTTCTTAACCGGGAAAGTGGAGTATGTGTTTGAGGGTAGTGTAGAAATATGAAAAAATATTTATTCATTATTATCATAATGTTGTTGATCGTTTCCCTACAAGCGAAAAGTAAATGGATGGGGGAAGATAAAATTCTGCATTTTACGGGAAGTGCTTTTCTTACTTACTGGAATTATGGAATGAGTAAAGATATTCTAGGATATTCCTCCGAAAAAAGTGTTTATTTTGCAGTTTCGTTCACACTTGCTTTAGGAACGGCAAAAGAGTATAGTGATAAAAAATTAAAGAATACCGGTTTCAGCTGGTATGATTTGGCTTATGATGCTGCCGGTGTAATTGCCGGACTCGTACTTTTAAATAATTTGAGGTAAAACTATGGAAAATTCTGTAGAGAGCACTACTATTGGCGAATATTTATATTCGATAAGAGAAAACAAGAATCTAACACTTGAAAATATTGCTGAAATCACAAAAATTAATGTACGGCTTTTAAAAAAACTTGAAAGCAACCTCTTTGATGATTTGGGCGGAATTGGCTATGCAAAAGCTATGATAATAACTTATGCTAAGGCTCTCGGAATAACTGAAGATCAAATTCATGAACTTCTACAAGATCAATTTAACACAACAATACAATATGTTCCCAAAAGCCACTCTACTCAACCCAGAAAGTTTTTGCTTCCCACAAAAATATTTTCTGTAATGTTGCTTATCATCGTTATTGCACTTCTTTCATATTTTGTAATTAATTTATATAAAGACGGCGTTCTTACCTGGCCTCCATTTAAAAAAGCAGATGCAGGGATGCAGATAATACCCAAAGAGAAAACGGAAAAACCAACGGAAAAACCATTGGAAACTGAAAGTAAAAGAGTTGTTCCTGAAGTAGAAGAAGATGATGAAATGGTTTTGCTGGAACAGATAGAAAAACCTGAAGTAAACGCAATTGATGATTCTACTGATTATCTTGATGAATTGCTATTCAAAGATAAGGAAAGCCCATTTAATTACGACGAATAAAAATGAATAAAGTAAAATACGAACACCTCCTGGCGTCCGTTCTCAAACCCGCACGTTATATAAATAATGAATTAAACAGTTACGGGAAAACACCTACTAGAGATAGTGTGAATTTCTGTCTTGCCTTCCCCGATGTATATGAAATCGGCTTTTCACATCTTGGGATCAAAATCCTTTATACAATTCTCAATAATGAGAAAGATGCTGTTGCAGATCGTGTTTATGCACCATGGCCGGATTTCGGGGAACTACTCTTAAAGGAAAATATTCATCTTTTTGGAATCGAAAGTTCAATTGCCTGTTCAGATTTCGATGTAATTGGTTTTACACTACAATCTGAGCTTACATTCACCAACATTCTATATATGCTAGAGCTGGCAAATATTCCACTTATGAATACAGATAGAAAAGAAGATGATCCGATAATATTGGGTGGTGGTCCTGCCGGAGCAAATCCAATGCCACTCTCAATTTTCTTTGATGCTATTCTTATTGGTGATGGAGAAGATGCTATACTGGAGATCAAGGAAGCATTAAAGGAAACAAAACAAAAAAAACGGGTAGAAAAACTTGCAGCACTTGCCAATATAAAAGGAGTTTACGTTCCAACTTTGCACAAAGAGAAAATAATAAAGGCACGTAAATTCATGGATTTCAACAATCTTGATAAAACGCATAAAAATCAGCTCATCCCCTGGATCCAACCAACTCATTACCGTTACGTTGCCGAGATCATGCGGGGATGTTCAAAAGGTTGCAGATTCTGTTTTGCAGGCATGTTCTACCGTCCTGTTCGTGAACGCAATCCAAAGGTTATTCTCGAACAATTGGTAAAAGAAATTGGAAATTACGGTTGGAGTGAAGCTGCGCTTACATCACTTTCTTCCAGTGACTATTCCTGTATAAAACCTCTGTTGCTGGATATTTACAATAATATAGACAAATCCAGTTTATCTCTGCCTTCAATGAGAGTAGACAGCATAGATGACGACCTCACAAAATTGATGAGCGCCATGCGGCAAACCGGACTCACACTAGCACCGGAAGCAGGGAGCCAGAGATTACGAGATATAATTAATAAGAATATTACTGAAGATGATATTTTTAAGAGTATTCAAATTGCATTAAATAATGGCTGGCAATTAGTAAAATTGTATTTTATGATCGGGCTTCCATTTGAGAATGATGATGATATTTTGGGAATTATTAAACTTATTGAAGACATTATTAAAATTTCTGGAAAAAAACTACAGATCAATGTTGCCATTTCACCTTTTGTACCCAAACCTTTCACACCATTTCAATGGGCAAAGATGGATGATAAAGAAACATTACTTTCCAAAATCTATAAGATCCGTAACGGACTGAAAAAATATAAATTTGTTAGAGTAAAATATCATGAAGTTGATAATTCTGTGTTGGAATGCATTATCGGACGCGGTGATAAAACTGTTGGAAAGCTGATTCTTAAAGCTTATGAATATGGTGCAAAATTTGATGGTTGGAACGAGCATTTCAATTATCGATATTGGCAAACTGTAATTGATGATCTTGGATTAGACATAACAAATTACACTGATGCAATAGAAACTGATGAGAAACTCTCCTGGGATCAAATAGATATTGGCATAACAAAGAAATTCTTAGCAGAGGATTGGGAAAGAGCAAAAAAGGTGCAACTAACAGAAGATTGCCGCGATGGGACCTGCACATATTGTGGTATTTGCGATAAAGAAATTCAACCACAATATGTTCCACAAAAGAAAACACCAGCTTTTGAAATTGCAGTGGATGAACAATCTAATATCCCAAACATCCATTACCGTGTTTTCTTCAGTAAGCTAAACAGATTACGATTTGTCGCTCATCTTGATACAATGCGAATGATCCACAATATTTTGCGAGCTGTAGACTTGCCGGTTGTGTTTTCTCATGGCTACAATGTTCATCCCAAAGCTGCGCTGGGAGCGCCCTTACCACTTGGTGTACAGGGTGAGAATGAATATTTTGATTTTGTTCTGAAAGAAGAAACTTCAACCGAATTCATATTTGAACAATTTGATAAAGTTATGCCAAAACAACTTAAACTAAAGAAAGTGATCCCAATAGAAAACAAACAAATGCGCGCTATGAATTATTATGAATTTGAAAAGATCTCAGTTATCCCACCTGATGGATATGCTAAAAATTTCCAACAAAAGACGACTGAATTTAATGAAGTGGAAGAATGGCCATTTATCCGCATTCGCAAAGGTAAAGCAAAAACAGGTAACCTTAAAAGTATCATCTATGAAATAAGTTGGGATAATGTTGTACTTACAGTAATTAAGAAAACCGTTGGTGCCAGTATTTTCGATTGTTTACAACACATCTATGAAATTGAAAGAGATAACACAAACGATTTTGAGATCATCCGTCGTGAATTGATACATAAAGTTTAAAAAAATAAATCTTTGACATTTTTTTGATAGAGTTAGAAATAAGCGTATCTTTTTGGAGGAAAAATGAAAAAAACACTAAGTATAATATTATTAGTTGTAATTATGAATTTAATTCTTGTTCAGGTTAGCAACCTATCAGCAGAGACAATTGCAGTTCTTCCCTTTTATTCTTTGGGAATTGAGGAGATTTCAATTCAAACTGCAGAAAGTATATTGAAAAATGAAATGCAAAAGTTGAGCTCTATGCAGATAATACCACGGGATAAAACTATTGCAGCACTTGCAGGAAAGCAATGTACAGAAACTATGTGTGCAGTTGAAATCGGTAAAGAACTTGAGACTGATCTTGTTCTTATTACCAATCTGAGTAAATTAGGTGATAAAATAATAATTCAGTACAACCTAATCGATGTAAATATAGGTCAATCCGCTCTTGTGGACAATACAACATCACTCACAATAGAAGATCTTGAAGTTGTGATGAAACGTATTGCTATAAGTATCGTAAGTAAAAAGCCGTTGGAAGAAACAGCTGAAGTGGGTGTAATAATGGAAAATGAAGGAGATATCCCAAGACGGAGAAGTGCCCGTAGAACTTGGGGAGTATCTTTTGGTTACCTTTATCCCCAAAATGGTTACGAAAGTGTAAATGATAGATCTTTCACTATTGATTTCCGTTCGTCTTACGAAGTAAAAAATATAGCAGTTGGTTTACAACTTGCTTCTCGTTATGGCTTTGCATCTAACATATTTGCTTCCTACCTATTTTCTAAGAATGATATTTGCCCATATGCCGGTGGTGCTTTGGGATTCCACTGGGTAGCTCATAATGAATCATTTTTGAATGGAACTATGCGTGGTGATGGTATAGAATTTATTGTAAATGCCGGTATCAGAGCATTTCGAACATATAATTTCCAGATACTCATAAATATTGATTACGCAATCACTTTTAATGATTATGATGATCGAGCTTTAATATTTACGATTGGTTTATTAAAGTAGAAAGTGGATTTACATTTTTAACTGGAATAATATAGATTTTGTTTTTGTTCTGAATTATAAACTTAATAATACTTACATTGTGCGTAAAATTGGGAATAAAAAGAGATTATTTCATCAAATTCGGTTTTGCATTTGTCACATATCTCGAAAATGAAAAAGAATATTAAAGAAGTTGAAATAGAGTTATTGCGAACCAAAAAGTTGGAGTTATTGCGAACTTTTATAATAACTATAGGTTAGTTATGCGAACTTTTAGGTAGTTCGTAGCATACATATGTTATAGGAAATTTTAAATAAAAAAAAGGAGATTAACTAAGATGAAAAAAAGTTTGATTTTACTAATTCTAACTGTGTTAACATTAACAGGGTGCTTAGCACCTTATTACACTGGAGTGGATTTTGTCAGAAACATCCAAAAAGAGAATCCTAAACAACCTTATTTTAAAGAAAGTGATGTGATTTATTTTTCAAATTTAACTCCCAGTTCTGTCATCTATTTTGATAAAGATCATATTTTAGATGCAAACAAAGAAGAGGATCTGGAATCCTATCAAAGAATGATTGATTATTGGAATTTGGAAGAGAAAAATAACTACGGTTACGATACCCCATCCCTTTTCCTATCATCTGAATATAACATTAACATGTCCGAAAAATTTAATGTCAAACCCGACAGCAGTTTTTCTTCTACAACATTACCTATTAAACTAGAATTATTTTCATTGGAAAGTTTTGATATAAGCAACTTCAAGATGAATGTAAAAAAGACAAATGAAAGCCAAATGGAAATCGCGGTAATCGAGCCAAAGAATGTTGCAGATTTTTCTGAGCTATTTTCCCAAATGCATCCAGATGCTACTCACGTGATATTAGCTAATAGTATGATAATTACATGTGATGCATTAACTTACTCGGTTTCTTATAATGCCCAGAATGTAAAATTTGCGGGAACAATTTTAGTAAGTAAATCAATTATAGATTTGGATAAAAAGGAGATTGTAGGCTACGACCTAAACCAAACTCCTATCTTCTACAGCTATTTTGAAAAGATCAATACTGGGTTGAGAAAAGGCTTTGGTTTAGAAGGCACTCGACTAAGAAAATACTTCTAAGGAGTCACTTATATGAAAAAAATACTAATTTTACTATTATTAATTGGTGGTACTCTTTTTGCAGGTGAAACCAATCCTTTCGATAAGGTTTCTGAAAAAGAAAAAGAAGAAATTAAAAACACTACTGAAGAAGAGAGAATATACGAAATTCATGAGATTATGATTCTTAGCTTTAACTACGGATTTAGTAATATGGCAAAGATGACTGGAAGTAATCTTATTATAGATGAGGCTAATTTTGCTGAAAATTTAGCTTCAGGTTCCATATTTGGGATTGAACTTCATCGTTATAAAAAAAGTAATTTGGGCTTTGGATTAATATTCAACTACTACTCCAGTAAAGCATCAATTGAAGTTATGGATGAAAATGGTCAAATAGCTACGTTAACAGATAAGGTTAAAATTCCTGCCTTAAGTCTGGCAGTTGGTTTCAAGCGAGCCAATGTTGCAAAACGAATTATGTATGGGGCTGATGTAAGAGTAGGCGGGGCTATTTATCAGGAAGAATTGTCTGTGTTTAATGGTAAGGTAAATTATAATTGTCCTACAGGGATATTCGGGGCAAATTTATTTATTGAATATCTTATGAACAAAAACACTGGTATTGGATTTAGCTGTACTTATACTTCAGGCTCAATTTCAGAGTTATATATAGAAGGTGGTGGTAATTTTGAGTTAGAGGAGCCTTTAAGTTTAAATAGAATTGACATTCTTTTGAGTCTTAAATTCCATTTTGATAAAGAGTAATATGTTGATCGAAAGTGCTAAATGAAATATCCTATAACAAGCGTGTCTGTTAAGTTTCACAGCACACGCCGCCGTTAGTGTATAAGCATTACTTTCTTTGTTAAAATTATATTACCGCTTTTAACTTTTATAAAATACAATCCGGATGAAACTCTTTTATTGTTTTCATCTTTCAAAAACCAGTAGACCATATTGTCTTGGTTATTTCCTCCATCGATCTCTTTTACAAATTGACCTTTAATGTTGTATATCCTTACTGAAAAATCAGGTTGGTTAGAAGCCGAAAAAGCAATATTTAATATCTCACCCGAATACACAGGATTGGGAAAAGCATACAAAACTCCAGGTTCGAACTCTGGTTCGTCATCTACCTGAGTTCCCTCACCTAAAGAAAAATCATCGATAAATACACCGATCTCGCTCATAGAACCATACTGATTGAAGTTAATTATCTCTTCTGCATAATTGAATTTTAGCTTAAAGGTCATCACTGTTCCAATCTCAAGTTCATCAAGCATCAACTCATCAAGATCAAGATTGTATTCAACCCAATCTCCCTCTATATAAATTTCCGGTGTTCGTAGACGTCCGTTATCGTTTGGAAGTGCCCCACCTGCACCGAGGAATATCAGAGTATCAACGACGTCGTTATATTCCAAGATAAAGAAAACACCATCATTTCCGTACATCGGCATTTTGAATTTGTAATTGAAAGAAAGCTCCAAATCTTGGGTATATACAAAAGACGGTGCAATTGCTGTGTAGGTTCCCGTTTCACTAGGACGGCAGGAAAAAGATGATTCTCCGTTGTAAGCATAGGTTTGAACGATTTGCCATTCTGTGGGACAATCCCAATTCAAGCCTTCTTCAAAATCATCTGACCAGGAAAGAATTCCAATAGGTAAAATGATTTCTTCAGAAAACGTAAATTCATAAGTTCCCCAATTAATGCATACCTGAAACTCAATTGTATAACTTCCCACGTAATCTGTTGGAGTATCTTCGGAAACGGTAATAATCCAATTTTCCAGAGCTACCGTTTCTCCGGTCATTATCGGATATTCAAACATAGCTTCTGTTTCTTCAAAAGTAAAATACTCACTACCGGACACGAAATTTATATTCAGATAATCTAATGTGAAATCACCGGAATTGATAAATTCATAATTTAACAGTGCATTGCTTCCGGGAGAAATATTTTCCGGATTCACTACAAAATTTAAAGAAACATCAGGAGCAAGGATCGTGAATATTAAAGTGCTTTCGGTTACTAACTCAAGGTTCTCATTATAGATGTTTTGAGTTACCGTGATCTCTTTTCCTTTTTCCATCTGATATGATTCGTCGATCAGAAGAATATGACCGGTAATAGAATTTAAATCTATGTTTGAATTTGCTTCTATACTCGATGTGTATGAAGTATTTGAAATTGAAATTTCATCCTCATCGAATTCATACTCTACCAAAAAATTGAAATTTTCATTTGTAGGATTGTGTAATACAGAGCTAATCCAAAATGTCTGTCCTTGTGAAACTAAAGTATTTCCAGAAATATCTCCAATGAACGGTGTCGGTTGATATTCACTTAAATTTATTTCTACAGTCTTGTAGCCGTATTTGTACAAATATGCTGTTTCGTCCGAGTTTAGAATTATTGTTTCTCCGTTAGCATTTGTAATCGATTGATCTTCACCAACAGTTATTATTACATCTTCTATGGGAATTCCGTTAGAAGTTACAACGAAATGCAGATCCTCAGAAATCTCTATGTTATAGTCTAATTCTTTCGGGTTTTCATTAATCAAATTGAAGTATGAATCACCAACCTCATTCAATTGATAAGCAACCCATTTGTAAACAGAAGTTCCACCGAAATAGGGAATGAAAGGCAACTTTTGCAGCGCATTTGTTTCTGAAATGATGGAAATATCGTTCCAAAAAATCTGCTTGAAAAATTCTTTTTGGAAGAATTCGGAAAAGCCAAATCCGGAAGCTGCCGGAGCTCCCCAACCGTACCTGGAATTTCCGATATAAGCCAGTTGACCTTTATCTTCCTTCATTACCAGAGCTTCTCCAATTGAACCGTAATCTAAAGCTGCAGACCAGCAACCAATAGAATAGAATATACCGCCGTACTCGTTTTCCAGATTATACAGGTTAGTTGTTCTGATAGAGCCGTCCTCCAATGACAGCGCTGTTTTCCCCGCATGACCGGTATGTTGAACAATGTTCATATTTTGGTTCAGCAAAGCATAGGCATTTTCCATTGTATTTTCGTCATCGTATAAAAATGTAATGTCATAATATTCAGGAAAATATTGCTCATAAATAAATTGTTGGCAAACTTCACTGTCAGATCCTTGCCAAAGTTCCATCGATAATCCACCAGCTTTGGTGTAATCTTCGTGCTCACCTTTTTCGTAAGCTATAAGGCGTGAAATATAATCTATAACTCCGTCTGCAGTATTTGCAGAAATTCTACCCACAAAAACTTCAGGGAAAAAATCAACTTCGTCTTCTTCCTCACCGTAGATTTCATCTCCGTCGGCATTCCAATTACCGTTCAAACAAGAATAATACATATCTGCTCTGAGATCGTTTTCATCGTCATACAAACCATATTCACAATCGAAGGCAAAAGCAGTTCTGCTGGGAATTGCATCTGTATCTGCCCCTAGTGTAACAAAGGAGATCGAGAGTTCATTGTACTTACTGATTATGCAGTTTCTTATTTTTTCCTGCAGATCGATCCCTTGAAAATTTTGTTCTATGTTTTCTACGGTTTCAATAAAAGTTTCCACTCCTTGAATTCTGCGAAAATCTAAAAGTGTTTCGTATTCATCAACAAAACTTTCGGGGGTAATAAGTAAATATTTGATATCCGTTGTTCTGGAATTGCTCGGGATATTAAGCGATTTGAGAACCTGTTTAGAAGTGTAATTACTACGATAAATTTCATTTACCGGATCATTTTCAAATTCAATATCAAACGTAATTTCTTCATAATATGTAAATTCATTCTGGGTTGGTTTGTAAGTTCCGGTAAAAAAAGAAATGTAACCTAAATTTGTATTCCCGCATCTTCCCGAGCCGAAGTTATGAATTAAATTTTCAGGAAAAACACCACCTCGACCTTGACCTTGTTCTCGATACTCAGCGATAAATGGTACTTCCCCTTTATAACTAAACGGAACGTTTCTTTGAACAGGAGTTAGTAGTGAATTTAAGATAATATGATTTTCATTCCTTCCTTCAAAATTTACATTTAATATTTTTTTATCTACAGGGATTTCAAAGAATATTGAACTTACAGGAACGGCAGGTTCACCTTCATTCTGCGGGAAAAAAGAATCTTCAGAGGAAACTGTCGTAAAACCTCTATCTACAGAAATTTCAGGAGCAGAATTACTTGTCGTGATTTCCAAACCGAATAATAACGTGCACAGCAAAAGACAACAAACAAACAAGATCTTTTTCATATCTTCCTCTCTTCTCCATAAATTTGTTCGGAAAATCATAAGTCAAGATTTAACAGGTTTTTTTCTGTTTGTGATTGAAATAAAGCTTTAATTTCTTTTTGATCTTTGTCTCTTTGCTTCTTTGTATCTTCTTCCTCACCTCTAATTTATTTCTTGACCTAATTCATAGAGTATTCATATGAAATATTATTGGAGAAAATAGAAATGATAAAGAGATTTACAAAGAAATTGGAAAAGAATAATGAGTAAAGAAAGTATGGAGGGATAATATGAATAAGATATTTATAATTTCTATAGTTATCAGCATTTTATCTATCAACGGCTGCAAGACAAATAATACTTCGGAATGGATTATTTATAACACAGAAAATTCAGGTTTACCAAATAATAGACTTACTTGTATAGCAATAGAGGAAAACGGAACAAAATGGATAGGAACGCGATATGGAGGTTTTGCTGAATTCGATAACCATGAATGGACTGTTTACGATACTACTAATTCAGAACTAAATGACAATTTTATTTGGGATATAATAATTGATAATTATAACAATAAATGGATAATTACAAAAGATCATGCTGAAAAAGGAGAATTGATCTGTATTAGAGGTAATATTTGGACAAACTACAATGATATTTATGATTTAAATGATTTTCAGATGAGATCAGTAGCAATTGATATTGATAACACTATCTGGATAGTAACAAGATTTAATGGTATAGTCCATATTGATGGTGAAAATGTTATTATTTACGATGATGATGAATTGGGTATTACAGTAAACTATTATTTTTATATTACTATTGATTCCAATGGTATAAAATGGATTGGAACTTCAAGCGGATTAGTAAAATATGATAATAGCGATTGGACAATATTTAATACTGAAAATTCAGATATTCCTGACAATAAAGTTACTAAAATCTTGATTGATAATTACGGAACTAAATGGATAACCTGCAATGGTATGACTGTTTATAATGAATTAAGCTGGATCAATTATACTACCGAAAATTCAGAATTACCTGAAATGAATGTAAACACAATATGTATTGATGAAAATGGTATAAAATGGATTGGAACCGATGATTTTATTGATTACGATTATCATGGAGGATTAATTAAATACGATGGTTCAATCTGGTCAATTTATAGAACCGAAAATTCAGAACTACCTGATAATAATGTATTTGATATCATCATAGATGAATACAATACAAAATGGATATGTACAGATAATGGATTGGCTGCTTTTTATGAGCATTATATTACAACTTCAAATATTGTTGAATAAAAAGAAGATTAAAATTTGGAGACAATAATAATGATAAAGAGAAGAAAAACCAGAATAATTCAGGTTGGAAATGTTGCTATCGGTGGTGATAATCCCATTTCTATACAATCAATGACTACCACAAAAACAGCAGACATAAAAGCGACTGTACAACAGATAAAAGAGCTGGCAATTGCCGGATGTGATATTGTACGTATTGCTGTTCCCGATATGCTTTCAGCCGAAGCGATAAAACAGATAAAGCAGCAGATTTCAATTCCTATAATCGCAGATATTCACTTTGATTATAAACTTGCAATTGCCTCGATCAAAGCCGGTGTGGATGGATTGCGTTTGAATCCTGGTAATATTGGCAGCGAGCAAAATGTATTAAAAGTTGTTGATGCAGTCAGAGAAAAGAAAATTCCCATTCGTATTGGTGTAAATACTGGTTCTCTTTCCAAAGAAATCTTGCAGAAATATGGAATTTCGGCACGAGGTATTGTAGAAAGTGCTCTGGAACATGTTGCAATTCTGGAGAAAGCAAATTATCATGAGATCAAGATCTCAGTAAAAGCATCTTCAGTACCATTAACTATCGAATCTTATAAATTACTTTCTTCTAAAACAGATTATCCGCTGCATCTGGGAGTTACAGAAGCTGGAACAGAATTTATTGGAACCATAAAATCTTCCATTGGTATCGGCTCGTTACTGGCTGAAGGGATTGGAGATACTCTCCGTGTTTCATTAACTGCAGATCCTGTAAAAGAGATCGTGGTTGGAAAAGAGATCCTCAAAGCACTTCATCTTCGTAAGGGTTTAGAAATTATCTCCTGCCCCACTTGTGGCAGAACGGATATTGATATTATCTCACTGGCAAAAAAGGTTGAAAAAGCATTAGAAAAATATGCCGATACAGATCTTTCAGTTGCTGTTATGGGCTGTATTGTGAATGGTCCGGGAGAAGCACGAGTCGCAGATTTTGGTATTGCCGGCGGGAAACATGAGGGACTACTATTTATGAAAGGTGAGATATTACGCAAAGTTAAGGAAGAGGAATTAGTTCCACAGCTTATCAAACTCATTGAAAAGAATGTTGAAATTTAAACTTTTTTGGATATTTCTTTTATTCTGTGTTTTTTTAAATGCCGAACTCAGGATCGGTGAGATAAAATTCGAAGGCAATAAACTTATCTCAGATAAAGATCTTAGCACAAGCGTCTCTTCCAGCACCGGCAGTATATTCAACCAAGCTCTATTAAACAAAGATGCAAAACATATTTCAGATTATTATTCCAGAAAAGGATTATATAATATCAAAGTTCACGCTCCTCAAATAATCACCAACTCACCCACTCGTATCGACGTAATCTTCCAAATAGAAGAATTGAGTGAAATTTTAATAACAAATATAAGTTTTATGGGAAATAGTTACATCACTGATTCTAAATTATTATCAATACTTCCGAAACGGGATCTAACTTTATTGGAACTTGCCGGATCGCTTAAAACCTTAGCCGAATTCTATGCTGATAACGGTTTTCTTTTTGCCGATGTGAAACTTGATAGTTTATTGAATAATAACGAGCAGATCACTGCCTTTATCAAAATTGATGAAGGCAAATTCTGCCAGTTCACAGAATATAAATTCAAAGGTAATAAAACCACTCGCAATGAAACTCTGATAAGGATTTCACGGTTAGCTAGTATAAAGAATATCACGCCTGCAACCTTACAGCAGGCTGCAAATAATATACGACAGAAAAGATATATTAAAAACTGTGAACTTATACCATTGGACCATAATAAATTACTTTTTCAGGTGGAAGAAGATCGCATGAGCTTGATCTCCGGTATATTGGGTTATGATAATTCAAAAGATGGTAATAACAGGATTACCGGGTGGATCGATCTTGAGTTCATGAACCTGTATGGAACTGATCGCTCTCTTGCACTTAACTGGCAGCATCTTTCTGCAGATATTAGTTCTATAGAACTCAAATATCATGAATCCGGTTTTTTACGTTATCCGATTAATGCAGATCTGTTAGTTTACCGTCAGGAAGTTGATTCCACTTACATAAGATCTAAATTTGAAAGTGAAATATACTACTATGATCTCTACAATCGTTATGGATTATTTTTTGGGATGGAGGACATTTTCCCCGGTAGTAGAAAATCTGCGATTATAGAAAGATCAACTTTTAATAAACTGGGTGTTTTATGGGATATGACAGCTCTGGATAATATTCTCAATCCATCTTCGGGAACTCAAAGTTATTTAAAGTATTACTACATTTTTAATTCTGTTGATGAAGAAAATATTAGTAAACAAGCGGTTGAGATCAAATGGGCAAAATATTTTGATGTTGGAAAACAATTCGTTCTGGGATTTGGCGTAAATGCTAATGTGATCGAGAATAAACAGCTTACAGAATTTGAAGTTTATGAACTGGGTGGTGCAAAAAGCCTGCGTGGTTTCAATGAGAATGTTTTCTCAGGTTACCGTGTTGGTTGGTCAGATTTAGAATTAAGATATTTATTCGGACGGAATTCCAGGCTTTTTGCTTTTGGTGCTTACGGTTATGTAGAAAACTTGATCTATAAATACAGCGATCTTTTTAGTTTTGGGTTTGGACTTCGTACTCAAACAAAGATAGGTTTGCTGGGAATCGATTACGGATTGGGAATACAGAATGGTGAAATGAGAAATCCTCTTGACGGAATTATTCATATTGGTATAGAAACGGGACTGTAGATAAAATTAGGAATGTGAGATTTAAAATGTGAAGTCTTTTTATTATTGTTTTAAAATTTGTAATATTATTTAAGGGGGTGTTATGGAACAAAGTGGTCTTATTAAAGTTGGTGTATATGTTGATGTTTCCAACATAGCACAAAATGGCGGATACGGGATGCAGTACGATATATTAAGAACTTTCGCCTGCAGGAATAATGGTGTAGCAATGCGTTTAAATGCCTATGTTGCCTATGATGAAGAGATGGCAGATAAAAACCCGGAATATAAGAAAAAATCTGAAAATTTTCATTCAATTTTACGTGATTTTGGTTATAAAGTAATAGTTAAAATAGTTAAATGGTATATAGACGAACATGGTGTGCGTTATGGGAAATCTAATGCTGATCTGGATATGGCGGTTGATGCATTGCGTCAGTCAGAAAGGTTAGATTATGTATTATTAGTTACAGGCGATGGCGATTTTGTACAGGTTGTACGAGCACTGCAAAGCAAAGGTTGCAGAGTGGAAGTTTTGGCCTTTAAAAACATTTCCAATGATCTAATTAATGAAGCTGATGTTTTCACATCGGGATATATGATCCCCGATCTTTCTCCTATTGAAATGCATAAAGGAAATAATAATGGAGCACGCATCGTAAGAGGAGTATGTTATTCCTTCTTCCCAGAAAAAGGATTTGGCTTTATGCGCTTCATGAAAAATATTAGCGGTTCTCTGTGGATACGTGATACACGAAAAGAAGAATCTCCTTATGGAACAGCTTTTGTTCATAGTTCACAATTTCCAGAAGATATTGATGTAAAGATGCTTCCAAATAGAAACATGATCTTTGAATTTGAATTAAAAGAGATCAAAGATAAAGGTCTGCAGGCTGAGAATATCAAGTTGCTAGATTAAAGAAGGCAGGTTGTAAAAAATGAAAGATATCAAATTGAAACACCAGAGAGGAAAACCTTTAGAAATTAGTATTAAAGGTCAAAAGATCGGACATGGACATTATACTATGATCTCTGGTCCATGCACAATTGAGAATTATGAAGATCTGTATGCCGTAGCAATGGAATTAAAGAAGATGGGTATCCATTTTTTCCGTGGTGGAGCTTATAAAATGCGTACATCTCCCTATAATTTTCAAGGACTTGGAAAAAAGGGATTGGAGTACATGAAAAAAGTCGCAGATGAAACAAGTATGATCTCTGTTTCGGAAGTTGTTGCAGTTGAAGATATTGAAATGATCAGAGAATATGTAGACATTCTGCAAGTTGGAACTCGTAATATGTCAAATTACCGGTTACTATTCAATTTGGGAAAAGTAAAGAATCCCATAATTCTGAAGCGCGGTTTCAGCAGTACGATAGAAGAATGGTTGCTGGCTGCAGAACACATAATTGAAGCTGGAAATCCGAATGTGATACTTTGTGAAAGAGGCATAAGAACCTTTGAAACTTACACACGTTACACTCTTGATATTTCTGCAATTCCTGCTATAAAAGATTTGAGCAACTTACCAATAATAGTTGATCCATCGCATAGTTCGGGAAGACGTGAAATGATAAAATCATTAAGCTGGGCAGCTATTGCCGCAGGTGCCGATGGATTGTTAATTGAGACTCATTTCTCACCGGATAAAGCGATTTGTGATAGTAAACAAACCATCGACCTGGAGATATTAAAAGATATCATCAATGGTAATAAGAAATTATTGAAGTTATGGAATAGAGATTAAAATTATTTAGATTGAATATAATAAAAAGAACCTTGGAAAATTATATCTCAAGGTTCTTTTTTATATTTTCTTTTATTTCTTATTTGAATTTTATTACAACTTCCTCATTCATATCTGCTTTGAATCCAGGATAATTCTGCATAGACATCTTCATCTCTTCGTCAGTTGAGTCTTTACTCCCGGCTAATGCTTTAAATGCTTTCTCGTTTTCCATAATTACATCGAAATCCATTTCTGTGAGTGTTATTACATTCCCATCTTTATGAGTTGCATTTGTTTGAACAATCTTTCCATCAACAATCACTTTTACAGATATCTTCATGCCGGTATACATAGCCTTCATCATCTTAATATCCTGATCACTAACGGCAGAATTACTTTCCGGTTCTTCTTCATATTCTACCTCTTCATACTCATCACGATCGTCCCCTTGTGGGAAAATAATTGTTAGTTCAGAAATTTTTCCTTTATTAAATTTGAAATACATGTCTTCTTTATCTTCACCCATTCCGGAAGAACTCATCATATTATCTGCTGGATTTTCATCGATTCTGATTGTTGTTATATCATCAAAACTGTAGATTACATAGTATCCAAGTTTGCCATCTTTTTCCATGGATTTGCTGGAAACATACTTAACGCCCTCACCCATTTTTAATGCATCCTTTTTTAAGTCTTCAACATTGTGATATTCAGATTCATCCTTTTTCTCTTCGATCTCTCCACCACCAAAACTTGCTGCCATCTGTTTCATCTGATTAATAAATTCCTGTGACATCAACACAGTTTCTTCAATAGTTCCGCTACCATTCTTATTTACATGGATAACACGTTCTATTTGGAAACAACCTGATAAAAATAACAAAAGAAAAATTCCAATTGTTATTAACTTGATCTTTTTCATATCTCTTCTCCTTAATTTGATATTGAGAATTTCTGTCCTATTAATTTTCTGTCAATTTAATTAGTGTTCTAATTCTACTTTCCGATTGACATCAAATTAAACTTATTATTATTAGATTGTATTAATAATGTTAAATAATATTTAAATATAATATCATTTTAGAGGAGTTTACATGAGCAATGAGATCAGAGTTCGTTTTGCACCGAGCCCAACTGGAAACCTGCATGTAGGAAGTTTAAGAACTGCATTATACAATTATCTTTACGCAAAAAAAGTTGGTGGGAAATTCATACTTAGAATAGAAGATACAGATCAAACACGTTATGTGGATGGAGCAGTTGAAAACCTTTTCACCACCCTTAAAGCGATGGGTTTAGAATATGATGAAGGTCCGGAAAAAGGTGGAGAATACGGTCCATATTATCAGTCAAAAAGAACAGATATCTATAATAAATATGTTCAGGAATTATTGGATAAAGGAAAAGCTTACAGATGTTTCTGCACTCCCGAAGATTTAGATATAATGCGCGAGGAGCGTAAAACAAAAGGACTTGATACAAGATATGATGGTCGCTGCAGAAATTTAACTGAACATAAAATAAATGAACATTTAGAAAATAATGACAAATTTGTAATCCGTTTAAAAATCCCTCAAGAGGGAGAGATCACTTTTTATGATGTAGTTAGGGAAAAGGTAACATTTCCTTGGAATATGGTTGATGATCAAGTCTTGGTCAAATCGGATGGATTACCAACCTATCATCTGGCGAATGTTGTAGATGACCATTTGATGGAAATCTCGCATGTGATCCGTGGTGAAGAATGGCTTTCAAGTGTTCCAAAACATCTCTATCTCTATGAAGCATTTGGCTGGAAACCTCCTAAGATGTGTCATTTGCCTCTACTGCTAAATTCCGACAAAAGCAAATTGAGTAAAAGACAGGGTGATGTTGCGGTGGAAGATTTTCTAAATAAAGGCTATTTACCTGAAACATTATTGAATTTCGTTGCATTATTGGGCTGGCATGCACCCAACAATGAAGAATTCTATACACTATCAGAATTGGAAAAAGCATTTTCCCTCAAACGTATAAATAAATCCGGGTCTGTTTTTGATGTAGAAAAACTCAACTGGATGAATGGTCAGTATCTCCGTAACACTGACCTAAAAGTAATTGGTGAATACGCTAGAAAATACTTTGAAAAAGCCGGATATCATATTCCAAACGAGAAGCATTATCTTGAACTTGTAGATATTGCCAGAAGCAGAATTCATAAACTGGATGAAGTAACGGAATTTGCCAAGCCATTCTTTAGTGAACTTGAATTCACGGATGATGATAAAGAAATATTAAAAACTGAAAGTTCACAAATTCTTTTCAAATTCTGGATTGATAACATAATAGATTCTCCTGAATTAAATGAAGAACTAATAAATGAATTACTAAAACGCTCTGCACAAGAATTAGAGATAAAAGGAAAAAACCTCTATCCTCCTCTTAGACTCGCACTATACGGCAGTGCACATGGTCCTGAGCTTCCCACAATTATGGATATCCTGGAAAAAGAGAAAGTTGTTGAAAGATTTAAGAATGCTCTCAAGTGAGAAATTATGAAATATTATAAAAAACTCGTTGGAAAGAAATGTTACCTTTCACCTATAAACGTTGAAGATGGAGATCAGTATTGCATTTGGCTCAATGATTTGGAAGTTTCTTATAATTTACTCATTTTCAATCAACAATTGAGTTTAGAAAGAGAAAAGATGATCCTGCAGGATATGATAAAGAATAATGCACAGATTTTTGCTATAGTCGATGCTGATAGTGATAATTTAATTGGGAATTGCAGCATATTCCGTATTAATGAACGTAATCGTAAAGCTGAAGTTGGTATCTTTATAGGTGATAAGAATTACTGGAACAAAGGATATGGCTCGGAAGCTCTCTCACTGCTTATCGATTACGGATTTAATATTCTAAATTTGAACAACATTATGCTGGAAGTATTCAGCTACAATAAGCGAGCTATCAATTCATATAAGAAAGTAGGATTTAAAGAGATTGGTCGAAGAAGGGAAGCTATAATCTTTGCCGGTGAGAAACATGATGAGATTTACATGGATATTCTTGCAAATGAATTTGAAAGTATTTATATTAAGAAATTTAAGGGCAAATGAAAAAAAAATATGTTCAGGAAAATTAAAGGACAAGATAGAGCAATAGACATTATACAAAGAGCTTTAAGGCAGAACAAAGTAGCTAACAGCTATCTATTCTACGGACCGGAAGGTGTTGGCAAATTTACTACCGCCTTATATCTGGGGATGGCTATGAATTGTCATTCTACCATGGATAAACGTCCTTGTGGTGTATGCCCATCCTGTAAAAAGTTTCTATCATTCTCACATCCTGACCTTATTTATGTCTTCCCTTTTCCAAAGGAAGCAGGAAAATCTGATGTAACTGTTGATGGTGAGATCCGCTCCGATAAAACTCTTCAGGAATATGAAGATTATATTGAGAACAAAATAAAAACCCCGTGGAAAGAATATTTTTTCACAAAGAATATTGGGGTCCGTATTGCCAGCATCCGTATGCTTGAGCACAGGATACAGCTTTCTCCAAACGAAGGAAATTATAAGATATGCATAATAGAACATGCAGACACATTGACCATTCAAGCAGCTAACGCCTTCCTAAAGACACTAGAAGAACCACCTGAAGATACAATAATAATTCTTACAACTTCAAAGCCAAACTCACTGTTGCCAACTATAATTTCACGTTGTCAACAACTTCAATTCTATCCCGTTCCAAAAGGCAAGATAGAAGAAGAATTATTAGGTTATGAAGCTCTGGAAATATTTGAAGCGAAAATGTTAGCTCGAATTTCTAATGGAAATATGGAAAAAGCTTTGAGGTTAATGGAAGGTGGAAAAATAGAAATAAGGGAACAAACTCTGCAGTTTTTAACATTTGTGATAAACAACAGTGATTTGAAATTCATTGAGTTATCAAATCAATTCAGAACTTCAAAAAATCTCACAAAATTGCAGGAGATGATCTCGCAACTAATTATCTGGTTAAGTGATATTGCATATTTTAAACATCAGCAATCTGAAATCACAAACCTAGATAAAACTGAAATTCTGGAGATCCTTTATGAACGAAACCCTAATGTAGAAGATTATGCACCGGAATTAATAAACTTTATGGAAGAGATGTTACAAAGACTTAGCGGTCATGTTAATCCGCAACTGGTAATAATTGAAATATATAATAGATTTACAGATATATTTAGTGTGTAGGAGTATTAATGGAAGAAAAGATGAGATCAAAAAGTAATTTTATTCGCGATATAATCGATAGGGACCTTCTGGATGGGAAAAATAATGGTAGAGTCCATACAAGATTTCCACCAGAACCTAATGGTCATCTGCATATTGGTCATGCAAAAGCTATTTTGGTTAATTATAGCATTGCCCAGGATTATAATGGAAAATTTAATCTTCGGTTTGACGATACAAATCCGATAAAAGAAGATGAAGAATATGTAAATGCAATAATTAATGATATCAAATGGCTGGGTGCTGATTGGGAAGATCGTCTGTTTTATGCATCAGATTATTTTGAACAAATGTATGAATATGCAGTGCAGCTTATCAAAGCAGGAAAAGCATTTGTAGATAGCCAGTCAGCAGAAGAGATCCGCACAAATCGTGGAACAGTTACTTCACCAGGAGTAAACAGTCCTTTCCGAGAAAGATCAATAGAAGAAAATCTCGAGCTTTTTTCAGCTATGAAAAATGGAGATTTTGGAGATGGTTCTCATGTATTACGTGCAAAGATAGACATGGGATCTCCTAATATGCTAATGCGTGATCCGCTCATGTACCGTATACGGCATGCTTCCCATCATCGTACAGGAAACAAATGGTGTATATACCCAATGTACGACTGGGCACACGGGCTGGAAGATTCACTCGAAGGAATTACTCATTCTCTCTGTTCTTTGGAATTCCAGGCACACCGTCCACTTTACGATTGGTTCCTTATCGAATTGGGAGTTCATAAACCTCAGCAGATCGAGTTTGCGAGATTGAACTTGAATTACACGGTAATGAGCAAACGGAAACTTTTGGAACTTGTAGAAGAAAATCTTGTAAACGGTTGGGATGATCCCCGACTTCCTACATTATCAGGTTTACGACGAAGAGGTTTCACACCGGAAGCAATCCAGAATTTCATATACAAAGTGGGTGTAGCTAAAGCTCATAGTGTGGTTGATTATGCTTTGCTGGAACACTCCATTCGCGAAGTGTTGAATAAACAAGCTCCACGTGTGATGTCTGTGCTTAATCCTTTGAAAGTAGTTATCACAAATTATCCTGTAGATCAGGTTGAAGAGATAGATGCAATTAATAACCCGGAAGATCCGGAAGCAGGAACTAGAAAAGTTCCATTCTCAAAAGAACTATATATTGAGCGTGAAGATTTCATGGAAGATCCTCCAAAAAAATTCTTCCGCCTGGCTCCCGGACGTGAAGTTCGTTTCCGTTATGCCTATTTCATCACTTGTAATGAAGTGATCAAAGATGAAAATGGAGAGATCTTAGAACTGCAATGTACATACGATCCTGCTTCTAAAGGTGGTAAATCTCCTGATGGACGCAAAGTAAAGGCAACTCTGCATTGGATTTCAGTAGCTCATGCTATCGATGCTGAAGTAAGGTTATATGACCGATTGATCACTGTGCCTGATACGAACAATTTGGAAGAAGGAAAAACATTTATGGATTTCATCAATCCGGATGCACTAAAGGTACTGCATAATTGTAAATTGGAAGCTCATTTAGCAAAAGCTGAGGTTGGTTATCGCTGTCAATTTGAACGTCTTGGCTACTTTTGTGTTGATCCGGATTCAACACAGCAAAAACCTGTTTTCAATAGAACCGTTACTTTAAGAGATGTTTGGGCAAAATTGCAGAAAAAATAGAGG
>JAGLPW010000151.1 GCA_023137125.1 Candidatus Cloacimonadota bacterium
GAAACCGCAAAATTTGAAATAGCTGATGAACTTAATAAATTTTTAGAAAAGAAAATTCCTGATCTCATTGTTCTGGATCTTATGCTTCCTGATGCTGATGGGTTTGATGTGTGCAAAGACCTAAAAAAAAATGAACGGTTTGCTTCCATTCCAATTATAATGCTCACCGCCAAAGGAGATGAAACGGATCGTATTCTGGGTTTGGAATTTGGTGCCGATGATTATGTAGTAAAACCCTTCTCTCCCCGAGAACTTGTCGCTCGGGTAAAAGCTGTGTTGCGGCGTGGTAAGGTGAAGGAAGAAGCAAAAAAGGTTATTGAGATTGGAAAAATTCTGCGTATCGATCTACAAAAATATGAAGTCTATCTGAACGACAAAAAACTTAGCCTTACATCCACCGAATTCAAGATCATCAAATTATTAACCACTCGCAAAGGATGGGTTTATTCTCGAAATCAAATTTTAGATCATTTGTGGGGTAATGATAAGATCGTAGTTGATAGAACTGTGGATGTGCATATCCGTAACCTGCGAACAAAACTGGGACCAGCAGGAAAATACATAAAAAATATTCGCAGTGTTGGATACAAAATGGAAGAATGAAATGAAACTTATTAACAAAGCAATCCGTACTTTTTCCATCATTCTGATATTTTATGCAATTATTGTCTTTATTCTTATCGTTCATATTATACCATTTACCAGTCTACTTTTGGCAATATCTCTGACAACAATTATAGCTCTGCTCATTTCGATATTCTATTCATATTCCATAATTAAACCTGTTGAAAAACTTAATGAGCAGATCAAGAGAATTGCAGAGGGTGATTTCTCCGAATTAAAATATCCCGCAAGCCATGAATATAGCCATATCTTCAACAATCTTGATAACATCTCTAAAAAACTACAAAAATATGAAGACAAGCTTTCCAAACAGAAAGAGGAATTCTATGCTATCATTGAGTCGATCAAGGAAGCAATTTGGATTCAGGATGAAAAAGGATTAATTCGAACTTATAATAAAAGTTTTGCTAATCTGGTTCAACAAGATGATATCAAAAATCAGTATTTTTGGAATGTGATTCGCAATAAAGAGATCTATGATATTGTGGATAGAAACTTCAAAGCACCTGACAGCCGAACAGAAGAGATCAAATCCGATTCAAGACATTTTTTATTTAGTACTTCATATTCTAATTTCAGCAAAGAAACTGTATTCATCTTATATGATATCACCGAATTCCGTCAGCTGGAAACGATCAAAAAAGATTTTGTCTTGAGTGTTTCACATGAAATTCGCACTCCACTCACATCGATAAAAGGATACCTTGAAACTTTTGAAACCGACCTTGATGATGAGCATAAAAACTATTTGGAAATTATGAAGCGAAATACAGACAGGCTTATTCACATCGTCAACGATCTGCTTACACTCTCCAGGTTGGAACATGACAAATCTCTGGAAAAGGAAAATATTGTAATTACTGATTTTCTGGAAAATATTTTGAAAATTTTCTCTCATCGTATACAATCTAAAGGATTGGATTTGAAGATAGGGCATAATACACAGAAGACATTAATACAGGCTGACCGTTTCAAACTTGAACAGGTTTTTATTAATCTGATAGATAATGCTGTAAAATACACCGACGAGGGTGAGATAAATATTTCTATCGATGATGATGAAACAAACCTGATCTTCAAGATTTCAGATAGTGGAAACGGCATTGCAGAAGAGCATCTTCCCCGCTTATTTGAGCGTTTCTATGTGGTAGATAAATCCCGTTCCCGCCGAATGGGTGGTACCGGTTTGGGTCTTTCTATCGCAAAACACATTATCAATTTACATAAAGGAACGATTGAAGTGAAAAGTGAGATTGGCAAGGGAACAACATTTATTATTAGATTACCCCTTTGAACAAGATGAATAAAAAAAAAATTGTAACAGAATATTTACCATTAGTTCGTAGCATTGCTGCTAAATACAACAAGCTGGGTATCCCACAGGAAGATCTGGAACAGGAAGGAATGATCGGGCTGTTGGAAGCTGCCAATAAATATGAAGAAGACAAAGGTGCTAAATTCAGCACTTATGCAACTTATTGGATAAAAAAATATATCCTGACTGCTGTAGATAAAGAAAAAAAACACTCCCTGAATTCCACGAAACTAAATGAAGAAATCACAAAAGATAAAAAAACTGAAACTATCAAACAGGCAACAAACATCGATCTTCCTTCCGATATGCCGGAAAATGAAAAAACGGTGCTAACCATGCTTTTCCAAGAAGAATTCACTTTGAAGGAAATAGCAGAAGAACTCGGCATTTCGCGAGAACGTGTGCGGCAACTGAAGGAAAAAGGTCTCAGAAGAATGAGAGTAAAAAAAATTAATGAAGTATAATATGGAATCTCTCTACTGTCTCCCTTATCATTAAGGGAGAACATAAGAATCTATGAAAGAACCTTCTTCCTGCTTTTTAAATGTCGGCTTGCGAAGCAAACGGTCATTACTCTTCTTGCTTTTCTACGTTTCCCTTTTATAAGTGTCGGCTTTCCGCAGGAAAACGATCACATTTCTTTCATCTTCTCTAACAAAAGGGAACTGCAAATGATTTAAAAATATTGTAGAAATAGTAAGAATCCCTCTACTGTCTCCCTTATAACTAAGGGAGAACATAAGAAAATGTGAAAGATTTTTCTTCTTCTTGCTTCTCTACGTTTCCCTTTCGTTGAAAGGGAACTGCAAGGGATTTAGAGAAAGAACTGCAAAGGATTCAAAGGTAAA